>DATADF010000338.1:0-2447 GCA_036258695.1 Actinomycetota bacterium | reverse complement strand
GTACTCCAGTAGGTCGGTTTCGTACGCCAGGATCTGCTGGGCACGGAGCGACCATTGCTGGTCCCAGGCCCGCGGCAGGCCGAGAGCTTCATTCCAGGCGGGCAACTGCACCGCGCGCGCCCGTGCGGTCTTCGACTGCGTAACGGCGAGCATCTCGAGCAGGATGCGATAGACGTTGTTCTCTGCTTGCACGGCCGTCAGGCCGAGAGAATTGACCTGTACTCCATATCGCAGGCGTCGATAACGCTCATCCTCGACGCCGTACCGCTCCTTGGTGATTCGATCCCAAAGGCGGCCGAGCGCGCGCATCTTGCACGTCTCTTCGATGTAGCGGATTCCGGCGTTGCAGAAGAAGGAGATGCGTCCGACGAGGCGGGGGAAGTCATCGTCGCCGACTTCGTTGCGCGCTCTGACGGAGTCCAGGACCTGGACGGCGTTGGCGAGCGTGTACGCGGTTTCGAGCACCGGATCCGCTCCGGCCTCCTGCAGGTGGTAGGAGCAAACGTTGATCGGGTTCCACTTCGGCAGCTCTTTGAGCGTCCACACGATGAGATCGGTGGTCAGCCGCATCGACGCCTCGGGCGGAAAGATGTAAGTGCCGCGCGAGAGGTACTCCTTCAGAATGTCGTTCTGTGTAGTGCCGGCTAGGTGTGGCCATCCCCCCGCCCGCCCCAAAACCGTCTGATCAAATTTTTCAGCTTTTCCCGCTTGTTCTTGGGCTACCGCGACGTAGAGGGCGAGCAGCCACATGGCGGTCGCATTGATCGTCATCGAGGTGTTCATTTCGGCTACCGGGATGCCCTCGAACACTCCCCGCATGTCGCCGAGATGTGAGATAGGCACGCCGACCTTTCCGACTTCGCCGCGTGCCATTGCGTGGTCGGAGTCGTAGCCGGTTTGCGTAGGGAGGTCGAAGGCAACCGACAGCCCCGTCTGGCCCTTCGCGAGATTCGACTTGAAGCGCAGGTTGGTCGCGGCCGGGCTCGCATAACCCGCGTACGTGCGAAAGATCCACGGGTCGTCCCGGGGGGCCGCCATGGCTCAATCGTAGGATGCCGCGCATGGACATAACGAAAGTCGGTGTCGTCGGCTGCGGCACGATGGGTTCGGGTGTATGTGAGGTCTCTGCGCGCGCCGGCTTCGACGTCATGTTCCGCGAGGTCTCCGAAGAGGCCGTGGCTGCCGGCCGGAATCGAATCGAGCACAGCCTGGAGCGCGCCGTAGAGCGCGGCAAGCTCGAACGTTCGGAGGCCGACGAAATCCTCGCTCGAATCAAGTCCACGACGGAGCTATCCGACCTCAAGGATTGCGATCTGGTCGTCGAGGCAGTTCCGGAGCATCTCGACCTAAAGAAAGAGGTGTTCTCCCAACTCGACGAGCTCTTGGCGCCGGAGGCGATCCTCGCAACGAACACGTCGTCGTTGCCCGTGATCGACATGGCGGTGGCAACCAAGCGTCCGTCGCGCGTTATCGGTTTCCACTTCTTCAACCCGGCGCAGGTGATGAAACTCGTCGAGCTCGTCCATACGGTCGCCACGGAAGAGCCGGTCCTGCAGGCGGCCTCGGAGTTCGCCCAACGCCTCGACAAGACTCCGGTCCTGTGTCGCGATCGTGCGGGGTTCATTGCGAACCTGCTTTTGTTCCCTTACTTGAACTCCGCCGTCCGAATGCTGGATCAGGGATTCGCCTCGCGGGAAGACATCGATGCCGCGATGCAGCTCGGGTGCGGACATCCGATGGGGCCGCTCGCGTTGATGGATCTGATCGGGCTCGATTCCGGCTACGAGATCTGCGAGGCGCTGTGGAGGCAGTTCCGCGATACGCAGGATGCCCCGGCGCCGCTGCTCAAGCAATACGTAACGGCGGGGTACCTCGGTCGCAAGAGCGGCCGCGGCTTCTATCGCTACGAAGCTCCTGAATCTCCGACGATCGTCGACGCAATCAACGAGCCGAGCGATGGCGCGGCGTCCGACATCGCGACCGTGGGCATCGTTGGCACCGGCTTGATGGCCTCGGGCATCGCCGAGGTCGTGGCGAAGTCGGGGGCCGAGGTCATCCTGCGGGGACGCAGCGAGGCCTCCATAAAAAAGGCGAAGGGAGCGGTAGCAAAGTCCCTGGAGAAGGCGGTCTCCAAAGGGAAGCTCGACCAAGCTGCCGCTGACCAAGCATTGGGCCGCATCACGACCACACTCGAGTTCTCGGACCTCGCGGAGGCGGACCTGGTGATCGAGGCCGTCGTCGAACAGCTCGACGTGAAGGAAGCCGTATTCCGAGAACTGGACGCGTCCGTCAAGCCCGACGCGATCCTCGCCAGCACTACGTCGTCGCTGCCGGTGGTCGACCTCGCCGCGGTGACGACGTAGTGCTGGCGAGGATCGCGTCGGGCTTGACGGACGCGTCCAGTTCTCGGAATACGGCTTCCTTCACGTCGAGCTGTTCGACGACGG
>DATADF010000337.1:0-6289 GCA_036258695.1 Actinomycetota bacterium | reverse complement strand
TCGAGTGGATGGAGAGCCAAGGCCAACGGCTGTTCGGGCGCCGTGTCGAGGTGATCCTTCGAAACGATCAATACAACCCGTCCACTGCGGTCGCCGTTTGTAAAGAGATGGTCGAGAAAGATGAGGTCTTTCTTCTCAGTGGCTTCGCCGGCGTGGACCAGATCCAGGCCTGCGCGCGCTACGCACAATCGGTCGGGGTTCCTTACATCTCAGGAGGTGTGACGGAGAACCAGCTCAGCACGCTGAGCACGTACTTCGCCAATTCGATGACGTATCCGGATCAGGCTCCCCTGCTAGTGGACTACATGATCAACGAACTGGGCGCGGCCGAGGAGAAGAACGGTCTCCTGTTCTTCGATACCGCGAGCTTCGAGGACTCGCACGATGCATTCACCGCAGCCGCTGAAGAGGCCGGCCTTCCGATCGATTACGACCGCAAAGTGCCAAAACAATCGGGATTTGACTCGGCGCAGCAAGTTGTCCAGGAGATGTCTATTGCGGGGATCGAGAACGTCTTCATACTCACCTCGCCCTACTACTGGATCAACGTATTGAAGGCGGCGAACCGGCAGAACTACCACCCCACCTGGACGGGGGTTGGGATCACTATGACGTTCGACACGATCGTGTCGGCATCGTGCCCCGATGGTGACTCCGCCGAGGGATCACGGTTCTTCTCATCGTTCCCGGCATATGTCGACCGGGAGAAGTACGACCCCGATTTCGACAAGGCCGCGGCCGAGCTGCACTCGGACAAGCCCGGAGGGCCCGACGACTTCATGTGGCTCGCATGGTCGAGCGGGAAGATCCTGTGGGAGATGCTCGAGCTCCCAGGCAAGGAGTTGAACCGAGAGCGCTTCATCTATTTCCTCGAACGCGCGCGCGGGTTGAAGAACGGGATCGGCCCCACCCTGAACTACAGCCCGGACAACCATTTCGGAGCCAACCAGGTACACGTCAGTGAAGCGAGTTGCGGCGATCGCAGGTGGCACACCATCGACGATTTCGTCAGCGACTTTTGATTTTCCGGGCGGCCGGGGGGTTCCTGAGTTAGCCTCCTGAACCTATGAGGACCGCGGTCGTTGTCGGCGTGATCGCCGCACTGATCGGCGCCGTGCTCATAGCCGGAGCCGGGGACGAAGCCAGCCCCAATCCTTACGTGGTCATCGGGCTCGTCAACGGAGCTGCCTACGGCTTAATCGCTCTGGGGCTTGTCCTCGTCTACAAGGGCGCACGGGTCTTCAACTTCGCTCAAGGCGAGTTCGGCACCCTCGCCGCATTCATCGTCTACGTTCTGATCGAGCAGGTCCAGGGCACGGAGATCCCCTACGGAATCGCCGTGCTCGTTGCCGTCGTCGGGGTCACGATCGTCGGGTTGCTCATGGAGCGCATTGTCGTGCGCCCCCTTCTAAACGCCCCCAGGATCACGGTGCTCGTGGCCACGATCGCTTTCACACTGCTTGCCGTCGGCGTGCAGGTCTTGTTGTTCCTGCCAGAGGCCAAGAACCTTCCCGGCGCGATCTCCGCGGTCGACGCCGAAGGCACCCCGCGGGGTCCCGAGATCTTCGACTACATCATCGAACCCCAACAGCTGTTGATCGTGGGCGTTCTCGGAGCGCTCGCAGTGATCCTCGGCTATTTCTTCTCGAAGACCGATCTTGGCCTCGCGGTCCTGGCGACTTCGCAGGACGCATTTGCCACGCGCGTCGTAGGGATAGGCGTCGAGCGCATGTCGCGCTTCATCTGGGGATCCGCCGCCTTCCTCGGTGCGGTGGCAGGTGTGCTTTTCATCCCGGTAAACCTCGCGCTGGCACCCGGAGTGATGACCTCCAATGCCCTCATACCTTCATTCACCGGTGCGGTCATCGGTGGGATAACAAGCCTTCCCGGTGCTTTCGTAGGAGGCATCACCGTCGGCGTCATCCAGCAGCTCGCAGGGTGGGCGAGCCAGAACTATCACTTCGGTGAAACGGCTCTTCAGGAACTGATCCCGGGCTTTCCGAGCGTTGCACTCGTAGTCGTGCTGCTGCTGGTGCTGCTCGCTCGACCCCAAGGATTGCTGGGTACCGAGGCCTGATGGCGACTGCGACCGAGACGCTTCCCGCCGCGCAAACGCACGAGAGATGGCACCCCACCGTCACGGGGTGGCTGGCGCGGATCGTCGTTCTCCTCGTCCTCCTCGGCGGACTTCTCCTGGTCACCGCGATCGTTCCCCAGTTCTGGGCCGACCGCATCTCGCTCGCGGTCATCTACGCCATCATCGGACTCTCACTGAACATCGTTCTCGGGTACGTCGGCCAGGTGTCCCTGGGTCACCATGGGTTCGTCGGCATCGCAGCCTTCGTCGCCGCGTACTACGCGACGGAGAAGGCCGGGTGCGCCCCGGAGGTCGGGTGCGACGTCACTACATTCTTCGTGTCACTCTTATTCGCCGCGGCGAGCGGTGCCATAGCCGCCGGCATCCTCGGCCTGGTCGCGCTGCGCATCAAAGGTCTCTACCTGGCCCTCATCACGCTGGCGTATGGATTCATGGCCGAGACATCGATCTTCGAGATCTCCGCGCTCACGCGCGGCGGTGCGGGAATGCCGGCCGCCCGGCCCGACGGTTTCACGAGCGACCGGGCATTCGCCTTCCTCTGTTTCGCTTTTCTCGCGGTAGTGGTCTATGTGGACTGGCGACTAATCAAGTCCAAGGTGGGGCGCGCCATCCTCTCGCTGAAACACTCGGAGCCCGTCGCATCCTCATACGGGATCAACGTCACCGCCTACAAGGTCTACGCCTTCACCCTCTCCGGCCTCTTCGCGGGGCTCGGCGGAGGGCTGTTTGCATTTCGTGCGACCAACGTCGTGTCCAACGACTTCAACTTCGCCACCGCTTTGCTCTGGGTGCTGATGGTCGTCATCGGAGGCCTGGGGAACCGGACGGGTGTGATCATTGGGTCGGCCTTCTTCGCCCTGTTCCCGTTCCTATTCGAGCTGATCAAGCCGCTCGAGCACTACGTGCGGGACACACTGGGGCGTGAGCCGGGGTTCTTCGCAATCGTGCTCGGTGCTTTGCTGGCAATCCTCACGATCGTGCAGTACCCGGGAGGGATCGCGCAACAGCTCTCCCCCATCACCCGCTGGCTGCGAGGTGAGCGCTTCTCGATGCATCCGGAGGGCCACGGACGACACCGCCGCGCGGGGCACGGGCTCAAAGCGCGCCTCCGCTCCCGCCACACCCCCGGAGCCGCAGCCGAAGCTGAGAGTGGGTCGGAAGATCACGACGAGCCAGAGGGCCTCGCGCCGGCGGAGTCTCCGGAGCTCGCGGCCGAGACCGAACGGATGGCCGCGGCTATCACGACCACCACGGAATCCGCTGAGGATGCCTCCGAGGGCACAGACGCATCCGAGGGCAAACCCGCGCCGGCGCGTAAGCGCACTCGTTCTCGAAAGGCGAGCTCATGAGCAATGTGCTCGAAGTCCGAAACACGGGGATCCGTTTCGGGGGGCTCGTCGCTCTCTCCGACGTAAACCTGGACGTGCCCGAGTGGGAGATCGTCGGGCTCATCGGTCCCAATGGCGCGGGAAAGACGACGCTCTTCAACTGCATCATGGGCTTGTATCAACCCAACACGGGCACCGTCACGTACCGCGACCGCCTGATCTCTCTTCTGCCTACCCACCGACGAGTGGCCCTGGGCATCGGACGCACGTTCCAAAACATCGGTCTGGTCCGGGGCCTCACGGTTCTCGAGAACCTGTTGGTCGCGCAACACCCCCGCATCGGCTACGGACCCATCGCAAGCCTGATCGGTGCCCCGCGATCCTTCTCCGAGGAGCGCAAGCTACGCGCCAACGCGCTCGAAGTCCTCGACTTCATGGGGCTGGCCCACCTCGCGGACTCGCATCTCGACGGTCTCCCCTACGGAACGCTCAAGCTGATCGAGATCGCCACGGTGCTCGCCACCGACCCGGACCTCATCTTGCTCGACGAGCCGTCGTCCGGAATGGGTCCCGCCGAGGCCCACGAGCTCGGTGAGCGCCTGCTCAAGCTGCGGCAGACACTCAACCTCACCGTGCTCATGATCGAACACCACGTCCCGTTGGTGGTGGGTATCTGCGACTACGTTTACGTACTGAACTTCGGAAAGATCCTCACGGAGGGCAAGCCGCAGCAGGTGCAACGGCACCCGGAGGTGGTCGCGGCTTACCTGGGCGGTGAGGTGGAGGACGAGGACTCCGATGTCGCTTCTTGAGGTCGCCGACCTCCGTGTTGGCTACGGCACATTGCCGGTACTCGGCGGCATCTCATTTCACATCGAGGAGGGCGAGACCGCCGTCCTCGTCGGATTGAACGGCGCGGGCAAGACGACCACCGTATTGACACTCGCCGGGATGCTGAGACCGTGGTCCGGATCCCTGACGTTCGACGGCCGAGAGGTAACGGGCGAGGACCCGCGCAAACTAGTCGCCGACGGCATCGTCCTGGTTCCGGAGGGCAGGCATGTGTTCCCCCAGCTCACCGTTGCCCAGAACCTTCGGCTCGGGGCGTGGCCTTACAAACGTGACCGTAAGAACACTCGCAAGGTTGTCGAGCAGGCGGTCGAGTATTTCCCGCGCTTGCGCGAGCGCTGGACGCAGATGGCCGGAACCCTCTCCGGCGGCGAGCAGCAGATGCTTGCCATCGCCCGGGGCATGATGGCGAGACCCAAGCTACTGCTGATCGACGAGGCATCGCTTGGGCTGTCCCCCAAGTTGACGCTGACCGTGCTCGAGGTCGTCAAACGAATCAACGATGATGGAACCACGGTGCTGTTGGTCGAGCAGAACGCAGCCGCGCTCAAGATCGCGGACCGTGCCTTCGTGATGGAGAAGGGGACCCTTATCTACGAGGGGTCTGCGGAGACCGGAATCGACGAGGACGCGATCAAGGCCGCGTACTTAGGCACCTAGATTCGAGAGGCCTATCTAGAACGCTTTCCGGCGCGGCCGGACGACCGCCCGCCGGCCGCCGCACCGCTCGCGCCACCCTCGACCACCCTCCACGACTTGCCCGCCTCGGCCACCTCTGCCTTGATCGCGACGCAGACGCGGTCTCGGCCCTCCTCCTTGGCGCGGTACAGGGCGCGGTCGCTGGCGCGCAGTAGGGAGTCCTTGCCGGTTCCATGATCCGGATAGGCCGCGACTCCCGCCGAGATCGTCACCGATGAGAGCGCGAGCCCGCGGAACTCGACCTCGAGTGCCCTCACCGCTCGGACGATCTCTTCGGCTCGTTCGATCGTCTGCTCCAGCGAAGCATCGGGGAGAATCAATACGAACTCCTCTCCGCCATAGCGGCACACGATGTCGCCGGCGCGGACGCGAACCGCGAGAAACTCTCCGACCGCGCGCAGGATTTGATCTCCCGCTTCGTGTCCGTGTCGGTCGTTGTAGGTCTTGAAGTGGTCGATGTCCACCATGATCAAACCCAACCCGATCCGATGACGGGACGCTCGTTGGAGCTCGCGATCGAGCGTCTCCTCCATATACCTGCGGTTGAAGACGCCGGTAAGAGGGTCGTGAATCGACTGAGCGCGCAGGCTTTGTCGCAGAGTCAGGTTCGTCAGAGCCACGCCCAGCCGCTCGGACACGGTCAACGCGAGCTGCAGCGCCCCTTCGAGGTCCGCCTCGCGCAACGAGCTCTGCTGTTCGGGACCACCATCCCGAAGGTAGAGGACGCCTGCCACCTCACCCTGTGATTGCACGGGGACACAGAACGAAACGAACGGGACGCCGCGGATGTGCGCGCAGCGTGGGGCTGCACCGGTACGGCTCACGACATGTGCGCGGCCTCTACGCAGTGCCCAGCAATCCTCGAGGCCGAGACCGTCGCTATCTCCTGGGCTCTCCCCCCACCGCGTGACCTCGGAGGCCAGATCACGAGAGGAAGAGAACATGAAGAGGCTCCCCGCACCCCAAGGGAACAGACGCTGCGCGAAACGGGCGACGACCTCGTAGAGCTCGTCGTTGCTGTTACACGTCTGGAGAAGCTCACCCATCTCGTTCAGTACGGAGACCGCCGCATGCCTGTTCTTCAATTCATTGACGGAGTGAGCCAGCTCCTCGTTCGCCCGCCGCAGCTCTTCCTCCGCGCGCCTCCGCTCGCTGATGTCGCGCACGAAGGCATGGAAGCTTCCGGGGCCCTCCCCTTCCTCGACCGGCGAGATCGTTAGCTCGACCGGAAAGTCATGGCCGTCCCGGTGCAACGCGGTCATCTCGGCGCGTTTTCCGATCAGACGCCCTTTGCCCGTCTGGGCGAATCGGGCGA
>DATADF010000336.1:0-6692 GCA_036258695.1 Actinomycetota bacterium | reverse complement strand
GAATTGAACGCGTAGAGTAGCGATTTCAAAGGGTTCGAACCCTCTCCGTCGAAGCCATGATCGTCCGCGACAGAGTGGGACTGGTCTGAATGGAGCGTGAGTAGATGTCGAATCGGGAGTATGCGAAGGCGCTCGGAGAGCGCTTGCGCAGGATCAGAGCCCAAAAAGGGATGTCGCTGCAGGACGTTCAGCAGGCGTCGGGGGGCCGGTGGAAGGCCGCGGTTGTGGGCGCCTACGAGCGAGGGGACCGCAACGTCAGCGTCTCTCGCCTCTACGACCTGGCGAACTTCTACGAGGTGCCCGTGTCCGAGGTCCTTCCCGAAGACGACGGCGACAAGGCCGCTGCCGCCGAGGGTCGTCGGCGCGTAGTGCTGGATCTCGAGGGCCTAACAAAGGTGCCGGAGAACGACCGGGTCCCGCTGTCTCGCTTCACTAAGGCGATCCAGATCCAGCGCGGGGACTTCAACGGTCGGGTGCTGACGATCAGGGAAGACGATCTGATGGCGCTTGCACTTCTGTATCAGACGACCGCCGACGAACTGTCCCGCCGACTCTCAGAATGGGGTCTTCTCTCCGAAGTCGGCTAGCTAGTCGAACCACGAGGACGAGTCTGGGGCGGCGAGCGTCGGCGGCCAACTGCTCGGCAGGCCGCTCGCTGCGCTCGCTTACCCACGAAGGCCTCCGCCGAAGGCGTTGGCCTTCTCAAGGGGACAAACCTGCCTCGGAGGACCGCTCTCACCCGCCGCTTATTCGCCGTGGAGGGCTCGGTTTGCTGGCTATTCCTCGACCCAATCGCGCGTGAGGAACAGCCAGAAGGCGAGGCCCGCGTAGTTGCCGTAGCGCTTGAACTTTCGCAGGATCGTCGCGTCGTCCACCGATTTACGACCTTTGAGGCGCGCGTACTTCGGTCGCGTCCATGAGTCGAGGATGAGAGATGAGTATCGCCCGAGCATCATCATGATGTGCGCCGCGGCATACGGCCCGACGCCGGGCAGCGCGAGCAGTCTGTCGCGCACCTCCTCCTCCGGCAGATCCGGCGCAGTCAGTTCCTCGGGGTCCATGCGACCCTCCGCGACTGACTCCGCGAGGGAGACGATGTACGCGCCTCTATAGCCGGCGCGCGCAACTTCCTTATAGAAACGTTCGCCGGCCGCGGCCACGGCCTCGGGAGTAGGAAAGGCTCGTCCACGCGTACCCGACGCGGGCGCGTTCGGAGCGCGGTCCCCGAGGTGTTCGACAATCGCGCCGACCATTCGTTCCGTCGCAGACCATGTGCAATTGGTGGTGCAAATCGTCTTTACGATCTCCTCGAACACCGTGGGAGAGCGGACCATTCGCCCGGCCCCGGCGCTCGCCCACGCAAGGTCGGGATCGGTCGCGGCTTTCGAGTAGAAGTCCGACAGGTCCTCGTCGAGACGCAGGATATGGGCAACTGCGTCTCGCACCTCGGTACGACCCCGCTCTGATAGCTGGGGACCGAGGATCTCCACGGACGCGGCGCCACTCGTCTCACGCACGCGGACGGTTCGAGTTGCACGCCCGGCCTTGAGAGTTACCTCGAGGACGCGCTCTTCTTCATCCACGAACATGGGAGGCAGCGATGCGACACCGTGCGAGACGATCGTGCGCCACAGATCGACGGGCTCACCGCCGGGGCCGCGCAGCGCCAGGCGCAGCTTGGTGCTCACGTAACCACTCTATAGGTTTTACCGGTTACTAGAAGATGCCGAAGTGACTGCCGAGCTCGAGTACCAACAACGTGATCTCGAGATCGCGCCAGCCCGACTCGGACTCGGCATCTGCGAGAAGTTCCTCGAGGAAGCGCTCGACGCTTGCGTGCTCCGACGGAATGCCCGCGGCGCCCCAGAAGGTAAGGGCGCTTACTCGTTCCTCGACCCCCCACCAATCCTCGGGGGACTCGCGCGCCCAGCGCAGAGCCCACTCGGCCATCTCCGTTTGCGGACCCTCGGCAAGCCAGTAAGCCCCCGCAGCAGCGAATGTTGGGTAGGCCCCACCGGTAAAGCGTCCCTCCATGTCGGCCTCCCCGCGCAATAGATCTATGGCTCGGGGGCCCGGGTCATCGCCGATCGCGAGCAATCCGCAGGCGGCGGCAGCGGTTGCCCACACCCGTCCTGCCGCGGGCGTGTCGAGATCCCCCGGCACGTCATCGGGCGCGTCGAGCCACGCCATCGCCGGAGTCCGCGCGGAGGCGAGCCATTCGGCGGCGCGCCTCGCGATGGTGGACCCCCCGAGACCAATGACCTTGAGATGACAGAGCGCCTCGCCGGTAGTGCCGGGCGATGCTCGACCGAGCGGACCCCGCATTCCGCCCAACTCGTCTTGATCCGGGTGGGGCGGAGGGACGGTCCCCGGACGACTTTCATCTTCCATGCGCGCGGCCAGCGAGAGCGACCGCCACGACTGCCACTCATCGTCGGCGTTGAGGACGCGCTCGAGCGCCGCGTCTAGCTCCAGCTCCACCACAGAATCCGATACGGCTCGATAACAATGAGGGCATCCTCGGATTGCCCGACGAACTGCTCGTAGCGCTCGATGAGCTCCGGCGGCATCGCGGGGTCAAGCTCGAGGTGGGCACGCCCTTTGACCATCACCCAGGCGAGACGGCTCCAGTCCTCGTCCCAACGATCGATAAGCAGAGTCACTCGCCCATCGCGCTCGATGTTTTTCACGCGCGCGAGCTTGACACCACGTTTGGGCTTGTGATCGATCGGCGTAATAAAAGAGTTGCCTCGGATCGCATACGTGATCGGCACCGAATGTGGCGATCCATCGGCCGCGGTCGTGGACATGACGGCACGGCGCGCTTCGTTGACGACGGCAAGTGGGCCGGTCGGCAATTGGTCGATAGACGCGCAAGCGCCGCTGCTCAGATCTTTCCGTTTCCGTCGGCGTCGACCACTGCAACCCAGACACGCTGGTGCCGCACGCGCGGCGGGAACCGCGCCGGCTCGTTCGCCGAGAGCCTGAAGGCCTCGGCACGAACGACGTAGGCCCACGAACCGATGACCGCGACCTGGCTGTAGTCACCCAGGAAGATCTCGTTGCTCCCGAACGCGGCGAAGCGAACATCCGTGCGCACGTTCACGTTGACTTTTGTCGGCTTCGTCCACGTCTCACCGCCATCGGCGGATTGCTGATAGACGGTATCCACGTACGGACTGAACTTGGGCTCCACGTCGGCTTGCTTCTGCGTGCGATAGGAGATGCGCACGATCCCGTCCTCGCCTACCGCCATCGTGGGGGTGAAGTGCTCCACGAGGTCATCCGGCTTGCCGGGATTCACTCTTCTAAGCCCCGACCATGTGATGCCGAGATCGTCCGAGTGGGTGATCACGATGTCGTTGACGACGTCGTCGCGAAAGCGGTTATCGGTCCAGGTCGCGTATATGCGGCCGGAGTTCGGGTCGATGGCAGCAAACGGGAGGAAGTCCGATGCTCGGTGAGTGCGGATGTCGGTGCCTCGCCACGCGTCGACGGTCGTCGGCGGAGCAAAGATGAGTGGCCCGCCTGTGGGAATCGATCCTGCACGCGGCGCTACCGAGATCAGCATCTTGCTGGGGGCGGTGAGCGTGGCGGGGTCGTACGCGGAGGGATCTTCGTAAAGCGGAGGAACCGGCGATGCCAGCGTGTTGAAAACGACCGCGAGGTCGCCCGCCGGGGTTATCAGAGGAATCGTGCCGATACCCGGCCCCGCGTAGATAAGGAAGGGCCCATGCCACGTCTGGGCCTGATCATCGGAGTACATCGCAACGACTGGAGCGATTTGATCCCACACGAGATAGATGCGGCCCTTGTGGTGGCCGGGTGCGTCGGAATTGTCGACGACGATCCAGTTCTTGTCGTCGTTCGGAAAGGTCCGTTCATTGGGGACGTACATCGGATCGCTCCACGTCTTTCCGCCGTTGGTCGAAACATTGAAGGCGAGATTGTTCCCTCCTTCGTCACACATGAGCGAGTTCGCATAGACGACGTTGTCGGGGCCGAAGGCGACGACGGGATCGGATGCCAGAGGCGAGGTGCCGCCAACGGCTTGAGTCAGCTTGGGTAGCGGCCCATAGGTCCAGGTCTTACCTCCATCGAAAGTCGTTGCATAACCATTGACCTGCGCGCACCCACTGTCGACGCGCCCGGCTTGGTAGAGCGCCACTGCGTTCAAAGGATTCTCCGGATTGACGCTGATGGACGGCTCGGTGGCCGTGTCGGCTTGCTGCTGACCGGTTGTCTTCAATTCGTGGACGGCCGCTTGCACATCGCGAAGGACACGGGGTCCGGGCGCTGCGGCAGCGATCCGCGACTCATCCGCTGCGACAGCCGGCTGCAAACCAAAGGCCAGGAGAAGGGATGAAAGCAATACCGCAAGCCTCGTCATGGGTCTCCCTTCGTCCGCGCTACTCGCAGGATTCTGTTTAGTGCCCAACCAATCCTTTGGGCACCTCTTCTTTGTGATCGCCCGGGCGGCGATCCGGAGGCCGCTGGGGGATGATCTCGAGATCCGGTAGGTGGCGTCGCGGCCCGGACCATGGCCCTGGCGGAGCGACGACGAGATCCGCGATCGTGTATGCGAGGGCCTCGTAATTCACGCGCCAGCCCTTGAAGTGGGGCCACGCTTCTTCGGGCGAGCGTTCGAACGGAAACTCCAGCTCCTCCATACGGTGCAGCCCCGCGCGGAACTCCTCGAAGGTGAGCGCGATCGGATCGTCCGGGAATGGGTCGGGGTCATAAGGGATCCGTAAGAAATCTGCGATGTTTCTCAGACAAAGAAAGCCCATGCGCAAACAGAGCCGTGCCTGAGTCCCCGCGATGCTCGGCGTGACCGCGAGACAAATGGCCGCCGAGTCCATAACGGCGAGCAGCGCGATCACCCATGAGCGCAGCGGATGCGGAGATCTAAAGAAGATCAGCGCCGGGTAGTTCGTATGGCTTTCGGCAACGTCGGCGGCCCACCTCTCCCAGTCGGCGTACAGCCCACGCAGCCCATCGAGCATGTTTCCGATCATGTGCCGGGCCAGGATCTCCGGCCCCCACGCGGGCGCTCCGGCCCGGCTCTGCAACATCGTGACCAGGGTTTCGCGCCGGTTGAACGCCGCATACAAAGTGGGCAGATACCCGATCTGCAGAGCGATGAGGATCAGCCCGGTTGCCGCCGCAGCGAAATGCACGGCCGTTGCACTCGCCACATGAGTTCCGGCAAAGCCGAGGGTGAAGATCGATGACCCGGACTCGAGCAGGGCCTGACCTATATGGAGATCGGCGACCCGAATCAGGATCAAGGCGTATCCCACGAGAAAGAGCGTGAGAAAGGCGACGAGCTGTGAGAGCAGCACGATCGGCGGGAAGATCGCCAGTACGCGGTCCTTGACCTCATAGGTGTCTGCCCGCTTCGCCAGAGCGTAGAAAAACTTCCGCACCGTTCGCGCGACGACGATCGGGACCCGGGCAGTCAGCCCCCGGGGGACCACAAGAAAACGGACCACGCTCCCGGCCGTCCCAACCACCACGAGGATGCCCGCGAGAAGGGCCAGCCAGCGCGCAGCCTCGATCACGCGCGCATCCTAGTTACCCGATACGGCGACACCGGCTGAGGCCGTCAAATTCCACCCAAGCCGAGGCTCCCGTTACGTGGGACGATTCGGTTATGACTACGGTCGCTGTCACGGGGCCGACCGGCGATCTCGGCAGAGCGTTGCTGCATCGCCTCGAGAAACGTCCTGAGGTGCGTCGTGTCATCGGAATGGCGCGCCGTCCGTTCAATCCGGCGGCCGAGGGGCTGACGAAGACCGAGTACCTGCGCGGCGACATCCTCGACAGGACGTCGGTGGACGAACTCGTGTCCCGAGCGGACGTGGTCGTGCATCTCGCGTTCGCGATCTTCGGCAAGCCCGATCAAACCGAGAAGATCAACATCGACGGCTCGCGCAACGTCTTCGAGGCCACGGTGGCGTCACCGGCACGGCGGCTGATCTACGCGTCGTCGGTCGCGGCGTACGGATGGCACGAAGACAATCCCGAGGTGCTCACGGAGGACATTCCGGCGCGTGGGTTCGAGTCGCACTACTACTCACGCCAGAAGGCAGCCGTAGAGCAGTTGGTGGACGAGATCACCCGCGACCAGGGGCTCGACGTTTATGTCTTCCGGCCCTGCATCGTGGCGGGTCCCACCGCGTTGACTCTCATTGAGAAAATCCCCTACGTTCAGCTCGGAGAGCGTTTGCCCGCCCCTGTGAGGAAACTCGCCGGTGCGATCCCCCTACTCCGACCGGTGGTGCCGGATCCGGGCATCGCATTCCAGCTCGTTCACGAAGACGACGTCGCGGCCGCCTTCGAGCTCGCGATTCTGGGCCGGGGGGAGCCGGGGGTCTACAACCTCGCTGCCGAAGGCGACATCACAATCACCGACATCGCCAATGCGCTCGGCTGGTACTCGATCCCCCTCCCCGACCTAGCGGTGGATGCGACCGCCAAGATCGTGTCGCGTCTGCCGCTGTTGCCGTCCGAAACGAAATGGCTGCAGGCGCTTAAGGTTCCGGTACTGATGGATTGCACGAAGGCCCATACGAAGTTGGGCTGGGAGCCGCGCTACGACGTCCTCGACACTCTGGCCGAGACGATCTACGGAGCCCGCGAAAAGGGCTTGCTGCCGTGGCGGCTCGTCGCTCCGCAGAAGAGCGAGC
>DATADF010000335.1:0-4564 GCA_036258695.1 Actinomycetota bacterium | reverse complement strand
AGCGCGGCGCGACCTGTCGTACGAGATCGACCGGCTGCCCGACGTGCCCGAGGTTCTCAGTTTTCTCGTCGATGCCGCGGACCTGGATCCGAGCGCGGCCTACGGCACGTTCAATATGGGGGCGGGCTTCGCGATCTTCTGCCCTGAGTCCGCCGCGTCTGCCGTCGTCGAGGCGGCGGGAGCGGTAAGAATCGACGCAATGGTCGCCGGCCGGGTACGCGCCGGCCCCCGCGCCGTTCATGTTGCTCCGGTCGACGTCACATTTTCCGGAGAACAGCTCGAACTACGCTGAACCTGGATTGGCGCCGACGACCTGCGGACGTCAACGTCGCCTAAAGAATGTGAGCTTCACCACGCCGGTCGTCGCGACACCGGCACACGGGGCGGCGGGATCGAAGGCGTTCAGGACGACCTCGGCCTCGATGCCCCCAATGATCGGCACGGGTTGCGACGTAGTACCGCAAATCGGCTCCCCGCTCGGGTCGTCATCGTGGGGTCCGACAAAGGCAGGCACGGGCAGTCCCGACGCATCAACTATCTCGATCGAGACGAAGTTCTCGTTGCCGAGGGCCGGGACCAAAATGCAGCTGCTTATGGGAGCGCCGGGCACACAAGCCGTCACTTGGTCTTGGATACCGATGCTCGCTCCGGTCGAATACATCACCTCGACCGTTCGCCCTTTCGAGGGGGCGCCTCGTCTCTGCCCGCCCCCATCGGAGGCATGGGTCGTCTCGGGACCGGACGTGAGATGGGCTGCCCTTCCCACCCCTGCGAGAAAAGCAATGCACACTCCGGCCACGACGATCGTTACCGTCTTCTTGATCATGTCTCCACCTACTCCTCCTCGACCGAAGGTGACGTCGTTACGTCGCACTCATTGCTACGCGCGTGACTGTTGCCGGGGTTCGGCTCTAATACGAAAACGAGATCCATTGCGTTACAACTAGACTGGCAGCGATCCGATCGAGCTGAGGCTGGGCGTGACACCACGATTCGACTTCCAGGACGAATGGCCTGAGATATCGCGTCACATCCAAGCTCTGTTAATCCGCTGCCGCGTGCCCGAAGCTTTGCGGGAGGACCTACTCCAAGAGACCGCGCTGCGAATCCTGCATCTCCAAGATGCGATCGATCCCGATCGCTCGGTTAGGGCCCTGTCGAGCACCATTGCGTTGAACCTCCTCCGTGATCACATTCGGAGGGAAAAAAGATTGGTGCCTGTGTTTGATCTGACTCTTGTCGCCGAACTGCAGGACGTCGAGAGCGAGGTAATCGCCCGCGACGAATGGCGTCGAGTGTCCGCCGCGATCGCTCGGCTCAAACCGGCGCAGCGCGTCGCATTACTCGCTACCGCGGGACTAACGGCGCCGCCGGCCGGACACTCCGCTTCAGCAATCCGCGTACTCCGCATGAGAGCTCGCCAACAACTTCGTTCGATCCTCGATGCCATGTCCCGAGCAAAAGACGTCTCGGTCCTGAGTGCTCAGGAGTTCTGGAAAGCATTCGCCTTTAGCAGGACGGCCGCCGGGTGGCAGCTTCCCGGTGGGGAACAGCTAGCTCAGGTGGGTGCCGCTATTGCCATCGTCATCGGGGCATCGCTGTTCGTCGAGCCCCCAAACCTCAGCACGCCCGAGATCTCCCGAAGATCGCGCCCGTACATGAGCACCACTTGGCCTGCGCTACAGAGCGCTCATCAGATCCCCTGGAACCTGGCCGAGAGAGCGGCTCTTCCCTCGCTCAAGAATGCGCCCTCGAAGGGACGGGAAGCTGCAGAGAAAGTGCAACATCGATTGTCGCTCGGTCGATTCGGCCACATTGGCGGTGACGATGATGAGGCTTTGGGCATCGTCGCCAAGAACGTTAATCACCTTCAGAAGCGCCTCAAGAAACCGGTGAAGCTAGATCTACGGTGACTCCGCTCGGTGGATCACCATCGAGGTCGCCTGGGCGCGAGGTCGCACGATGATCTCGTCCACATTCACGTGCGCCGGACGTGTGACGGCCCAAGCGATGCAGTCGGCCACATCCTCCGCGGCGAGGGGCTGGATCCCTTCGTAGGGCCTCTTAGCTTTCTGCCTGTCGCCACCGAACCGCACGAGCGAGAACTCGGTCTCAACCAGACCCGGTGAGACCTCGGTCACCCTGATCGGCCTCCCCAGAAGTTCCAGACGGAGTGTTCTCGTGACGGCACGCAACGCGTGCTTTGTCGCCGTGTAGCCGCCACCTCGTGGATAGGTCTCGAACCCCGAAGTGTAGCCGACGTTCACGATGTGACCTGCGCCCGAGGCCTCGAGCTTGGGCAGGAACGCGCGCGTTAGCCGCATCACTCCGAGAACGTTCGTTTCCCACATCAACTGGGCGTTCTCGTCGCTCACCTCCGCCATCGGCTCGAGCCCCCTCGCCAACCCCGCGTTGTTCACGAGGACGTTCACCGATTCGATCGCGCCTGAGAACTCTTCGATGCTGCGGGGGTTGGTCACGTCGAGCGCCAGCGCGTGGCCGTCGCAGAGACTCGCGACCTCCTTGAGTTTGTCGAGGCGACGAGCTCCCAAGAAGACCTCAAATCCCTCTTGGGCCAAGCGCACCGAGGTAGCCGCGCCGATGCCGGCGGAGGCACCAGTAACCACGGCGACGGGCCGTGACATCAGGGAAAGGATTCCCTAACTAGAAAGGAAAGATCTCTTCGTTGTCGTCCGACTCGTTCGGATCGCCGCCGTCATCCGAGGGCGTGGGCGACGGCGATTCCTCGGGCTCGTTCTGGTCGTCGGTCGTGTCGTCCGTGGCCGGCTCTTGCTGAGCCTGGCGAGCCGCCTTCTTTGCCTTCTTCTTCGGCTTCTCGACGACCAGCGCCGGGACGTCGTCGACCTTCTCCTTGACGGCCTCGACCGAGACCTCGCCGCTGACGACCTGCTCCACAAGAGCGACCGACAGGTCGAGATCAAGCAGGAATGCCTGGAGCTCCACCGCGTCGATGGGGCCAGACGTCAGCGCCAGGTACTCCTGGAACTCGTCGGGGCTGAGCTTCAGCTTCAGGTCGCGTACCGAACGTGGCGCCCGGCTCTCGCGCGCCTCGCGCTCTTGCTCGGGCGCGGCCACCACTTCCTCGGCTTGCGCAATCGGTGCCAGAGCGACAGGCGTCGAGTTGAACCTCTCTGCCAGCATGCTGGCGAGCGAGATCCCCGCCGCGGAAAACGCCATCAAGACCGAACCGACCAGCGCCACGGCCATGGTGCGAGCCAGCCGTAGCCGGGTGATCCGCTCTCGGCGCATGACATGAGCCACGTGGATCTCGTTCACGCGCTCCATCAGAGCTGCCTCTTCGGTACGGATCTCGTGTTCTGCTTCGGCCAGGAGCCGGCCCGCGGCATCCACCTCACCGGCCCGCATCAGGGTCGCCGAGAAGCTGAGCTTGTCGTCTACGACCGCTCTGCTGCGGCGTGCAAAGCGACGCGCCGAGGCAGTGATCTCGAAGCTCGCCGCCTCGAGCTCGGCCGCGCTCTCCCGGAGCAGGTCCTTGAGTGCCTGCCTCAGGTCTCTAAAGTCGGTCAGCATCCTGGAAACGCCCACGGCTGAGTCTTTCTCCCTCGTGTGGTCTTCCCCTGCCTATTTCGACCGCCCTGGCTATACCCCTTGAGCAGCGGTTCTAGCAGGCGTCCGGAAATACACTCCCAGCATGGCGACCCAGGAGAGCGCGACCCCTGAGCCCTCCCCAATCGAGGACAAGCTCGTAGACCTCAGAGACCGCAAGACTCAGGCGACCCTCGCGGGCGGCACCGACGCCATTGCACGCCAGCACGACCGGGGGAAGCTGACTGCCCGCGAGCGGCTTGCGCTCCTGCTCGACCCAGACTCTTTCGTCGAAACCGACATGCTGGTGAGGCACCGCTCCCACGGCTTCGGCATCGAGGCCAAGCGGCCCTACTCCGATGCGGTGGTAACCGGTTGGGGCACCATCGACGGCCGCAAGGTGTTCGTCTTCGCGCAGGACTTCACCGTGTTCGGCGGGTCGCTCGGCGAGGTCATGGGCGAGAAGGTGTGCAAGATCATGGACCTCGCATTGGAGACGGGGGCTCCCGTGATCGGCCTCAACGACTCCGGCGGCGCGCGCATCCAGGAGGGGGCCGCGTCGCTGGCCGGATACGGCTACATCTTCGACCGCAATGTGCGCTGCTCGGGAGTCATCCCGCAGATCTCGGCCATCATGGGACCGTGCGCGGGAGGCGCGGTGTACTCCCCCGCGATGACGGAATTCACGTTCATGGTCTCGCAGACCTCCCACATGTTCATCACCGGGCCCGAGGTCATCAAGGCCGTGACCGGCCAGGAGGTCACCCAGGAAGAGCTCGGCGGCGCGATGAGCCACGCGAGCAGATCGGGAGTCGCGCACTTCGTCGCGGGCAACGACGAGGACTGTCTCGCTCAAGTGCGTTACCTGATGTCGTTCCTTCCGGCCAACAACTTCGAATCGCCCCCATACTTTGCCCCGACGGACGACCCAATGAGATCGTGCGACGAGCTACTGGAGGTACTGCCGGACTCGGCAAACAAGCCCTACGACATGCAC
>DATADF010000334.1:0-3643 GCA_036258695.1 Actinomycetota bacterium | reverse complement strand
ACGAGTCCTATGTCCTTGCGCTCAGGGCGATCACCTCCCAGGCCGGCTGATGGATTACTCGGGTCGGCTGTCCAGAGCTATCGATTTGCTGGATGGTGAGGAAGTCGATGGTTTGCTCGTCACCGATCTGATCAACGTTCGCTATCTCACCGGCTTTTCCGGGACCGCCGGGACGGTCTTGGTTCATCGCTCGGGAGCGACGTTCTTCACGGACGGTAGATACAAGGCGCGAGCCGCCGAGTTGGTTCGTGACGCGGAGATCGCGATCTACCGCGAGCGGCTCGTCGAACTTCTTCCTCAAGCTCTGACCGAGCGCGGCGTCTCCACTCTGGGCTTTGAATCGGAGGTCTTGACCGTCGCCGAACACGCTGACCTGGAGCGCGACCTTGGCATAAACCTCAAGGCCACCAAAGGAGTCGTCGGCGGCCTGCGCCGGACCAAGGAACCGACGGAGCTCGCCGCCATCAGGGAGGCCGTGAGGCTCGGGGACGAGGCGTTCGAGCGCGTTGTTGAACGCCTGAAGCCGGGGGATACGGAACGGGAAACCGCTCTATTCCTCGAGGTCACGATGCGGGAGGCGGGAGCGGACGACGTGTCATTCCCCCCAATCGTGGGTTCCGGGCCGCACGCCGGGCATATCCACCACACGCCGACGCAGCGCGAGTTTCGAAGTGGGGAACTCGTCCTTTTGGACTTCGGAGCGCGCGTGGATGGTTACTGCTCGGATCTCACCCGTACCGTGATGCTCGGACCAGGTTCCGACGAGCTCCGTGAGAGATATCGGCTCGTTCTGGCTGCACAGGAGGCCGGGATCGCATCGATCGCGCCCGGGGCGCAGTGTCGTGCGGTGGACGCGTCGGCGCGCAATGTCATCGAAACGGCAGGCCACGGGGACCTCTTTGCTCATGGGCTGGGACACGGCGTCGGGCTGGACATCCATGAGGCACCGCGTTTCAACCGGGAGTCCGAGCAGTCCCTATTAGAAGGCGACGTTGTAACCGTGGAGCCGGGCATTTACGACCCGACGTGGGGCGGCATTCGGATCGAGGACTGCGTCCATGTTTCGGCCACGGGCGCGGACGTGTTGTCAAAGAGCCCGAAGCACGAACTGATCGAGGTTTGACTGCGTGATCTCCACCAACGACATGCGCCCCGGCCAAACGCTGGATCTGGATGGAACTCTGTTCACCATCGTCCAGTACCAACACGTGAAACCGGGCAAGGGTCAGGCATTCGTCAAGACCAAACTCAAGAACGTCAAGACCGGTGCCGTATTGGATAGAACGTTTCGCGCCGACGAGAAGGTAGAGCTCGCCGTTCTCGACAAGAGAGAGATGCAGTACCTATATGAGGACGATGCCGGCTTGGTTTTCATGGATTCCGAAACCTACGAACAGTTGCACGTTGACCCGGCGATGTTGGGCGATGCGCGCCAGTTTCTGAACGAAGGAATGGTTTGCCTGGTTCCGGTCTATGAGGGAACCGCGGTCGGGGTCGACCTCCCGGTGACCGTCGAGCTAACGATCGCGGCAACGGAGCCGGGCCTGAAGGGAGACCGCGTCTCCGGTGCGCTAAAACAAGCGACGCTCGAGACGGGGGCCCAGGTTCAGGTTCCTCTCTTTCTCGAGACCGGCGAGAAGATCAAGGTAGATACCCGCACCGGCGCATACATCTCGCGCGCTTAAAGATTGAAGGTGCGTCGGAGCGCCCGTCGTCTTGCCATCGACGTCTTGTATGAGGCTGAGATCAGAGACATGCTGCCGGAGGATGCCTTCGCGGCTCGCAAGACCGAGGGCTGGGTGAGGGCGTCGGGATCCGACGATGAGTCCGAGGGTCGCTCGTCCGAGGAGCAACCTACGCCGGAGGTTGTGGATTACGCCCTGACCCTGGTGCGGGGCGTCCAAGCCCGGCACGCCGACCTGGACGCGCTCATTGCGCGATATGCGGACCGCTGGGCGATCGAGAGGATGCCCGTTATCGATCGCACCGTGCTGCGTATCGCTCTCTTCGAGCTGTTGTGGCGAGACGATGTGCCGGTCGCGGTCGCGATCAACGAAGCAGTAGAACTTGCCAAGGCCCTATCGACAGAGGATTCGGGCCGGTTCATCAACGGGCTGCTCGGCCGCATAGTCGAAGAAGAGACCATCCCGTAGGGGTGGGTTCCTTCAGTCGCTTACGCGCCTCCCTATCTCTTCCTCCAGGGAGCTTCAGCATCGGGTTCGGATTGCTGGTGGGCGGCATCACCGCCTACGGCTTTCTCGCCCTCGCGGCGCGCGCTCTCGGCCCCGAGAGATACGCGCCGCTCTCCTCCCTGTGGGCTCTCACATTCAACGTGGCCCCGGGCCTTTTCCTACCCCTCGAGCAACAGGTCGGGCGCCATGTGGCGCACGGCCTCGCTGGAGGACAAGGCTCCCGCTCGACTTTGCATCGGGCTGTAGTGCTCGGGCTCGGCATGCTCGCGCTGCTGCTCGCAGTACTACTTCTCGCAAGGCCTTGGTTGGACGTCCAGATCTTCGACGATTACCGAATTCTCTCGTTCGCGCTGGGTCTATCGCTTTGCGGTTATGCCTCAGAGCACCTGCTCAAGGGCATCTTCTTGGGTACAGGGCGCTTCGCTGCTTACGGTGTGCTGGTCGGCAGCGAGGGGGTTGCACGCCTCGCGATCTGCGCGGTGCTATTTGTGGCAGGCAACGACGACCCCGGCGCGTATGGGCTCGCATTTGCGGCCGGACCCGTGTTCGCAAGCCTTCTGCTGGCGGGGAAGGCACGCGTGGAGCACGGCGCATCTACGGCCTCCTGGACGGAGATGTCGGCGGCGCTGTTCTATCTCCTCGCAGGCTCGTTATGCGCTCAGACGTTGGTTAATGGCGGGCCACTTGCCGTAAAGCTCCTCGCCACTCCGGCACAAAGCGAGCAGGCCGGTCGCTTCCTCGTCGCGCTGGTCGTTGCGCGCGTGCCTTTGTTCATGTTTCAGGCGGTCCAGGCATCCCTTCTATCTCGCCTGGCGACGCTGTCGGGAGCAGGCTTGCGCGACGACTTCGTGACCGTCGTCACGGGCCTGCTTCGTTTCGTGTTCGCCCTCGGCATGATCGCGATCGCGGCGGCTTACTTCATCGGCCCCACGCTCGTGCGGGCTTTCTTCGGAGCGGAGTTTGCCCTCTCGGGTGCCGGCCTGGCGGTTCTGGCGGCTGCCGTTGTCGCCTTCATGGGGGCAATTGTTCTGGCTCAGGTCTTGGTTGCTCTCTCCGGCTACGTCCGTCTGATGCTTGGCTGGCTGCTCGGCGTGGTTGTCTTTGTTGGGGCCTGTCTCCTGCCCGGCAGCGTGGTACCGCGCGTTGAACGCGCGTTTCTCGCCGGATGTCTCGCTGCGTGCTTCGGTCTGCTCGGATTCGCCTGGGGTGCGCTGTCGCGGAGGGATCCGTCGCCGGGCGAGGCCGCGGCGGTCGCGCTGCCGGAAGCTCTCGATAGATAGGGTCATCTTGATGCCACTTCCCGAGATCGCGCTGATCGGAGCCGGGCAGATGAGCCATCTCCATGCCCGCGTCGTATCCGAGTCCGACCAGGCGAGGTTGAACCTCGTCGTCGACACGGACCTTGCCCGCGCGCAACGCCTGGCTGCCATCGCCGACTGCCGTGCCAGCTC
>DATADF010000333.1:0-5761 GCA_036258695.1 Actinomycetota bacterium | reverse complement strand
CGCGAGGTCGCGGCGCAATATGTCCGCCTCGCGCGACGCCCGGTAGTAGCGCGCCTTCATGCGGTCGAGCTCGTTCTCGAGCTCGATGATCCTCTCGACACCGGCGAGATTGACGCCTTCCTGCGTGAGCTCCTGGATCTTGCGCAGTCGCGCAACATCGCTCTCTGAATACCGGCGCGTATTGCCGCGTGTGCGCCGGGGTGTCACCAGACCCTTTCGCTCGTATACGCGCAGCGTTTGGGGATGCACCCCCGCGAGCTCCGCGGCCACGGAGATGATGTAGATCGCCTGTTCACCTTCGCTTCTTCGACCCATCACCACTCCTTAGGACGCGGCGCGCGCGCCTGCGCGGCCTTTGCTCAACTCGGCTTCGAGGTGCTGGCGAGGAGAGGCGGTATGAGCGCGAGCGAACTCCTCGAGCAGCTCCCGCTCCCTCTTGGAGAGCTTCTTCGGAACCTCGATTTCGGCGTGGACGAAGAGATCGCCGCGGCCCCCATCCCGCTTTGGGGCGCCCTTCCCCTTGAGGCGAAGCAACTTGCCGTTGGGGGTCCCCGGCGGAATCTTTACTTTCACCGGCCCGGCCGGAGTCGGGACTTCCACCTGAGTTCCCAAGGTTGCCTCGGCGTACGTGAGTGGAAGAACCAGGACCAGACGACCGTCGTCGTCCCACTGATAGAGATGGTGGGGCCGCACCCTGACGCGTACGAAGAGGTCGCCGGCACCGCCCGCTCCCGCGCGCCCTTTGCCCGCGACGCGGATGCGCGCGTTGTTCGCGATACCGGGAGGGATACGCACTTTCGTGCCCGATTCCAGCGTGATACTCGTCCCGGCCATCGCTTGGTCGAAATCGAGCTCGATCTCGGTCTCGAGATCGGCGCCGCGCTGGCGCCCGGCGCGGAAACCGAACCCACCGAGTAGGTCCTCGAAGAGGCTTCCCTCGCCTCCGAACAGGTCCTCGACATCACCTACGGTGACGCGCACGTTGCCTCCCCCACCCTGGGGGCCGAACCCGTAGAACCTGTGACCGCCGGCCTCGATCAGCCGGCGCATCTCGTCGTATTCGGCACGCTTCTTCTCGTTCGATAGAACCGAGTACGCCTCGGAGATCTCCTTGAAGCGGGACTCTGCTTGCCCATCCGATTTGTTCGCGTCGGGATGATGCTTCTGAGCGAGTTTCCGATACGCCTTTCTTATGTCGTCCTTGTCGGCCGACTTCGGCACGCCGAGGACCTTGTAGTAGTCCTTTTCGATCCAATCCCGCTGTGCCATTAGACGTCCTCGTGTGTCTCCGTCAGCTTCTCTTCCTGAACGGCATCCTCGTCCTCGCCCGCCGCGCTTGCAGGAGTCGCCACGACGACCATCGCGGGACGTAAGAGCTGTCCTTTGTAGGAGTAACCGCGGCGCGAGACCTCTTTTACGAGCGGTTGCTCGACGTCGGGGTCTTCGTGCGCCGCGATCGCGTCGTGAACCTGGGGATCGAACTCGAGACCGTCGGCCGAGACCTCTTCCAACCCCTCCTTGGCCAAAGTCTCCTTTAGCTCTCGGAAGACGAGCGCGACGCCCTCGCCCCCTTCGCCGTGCGCAATCGCGCGTTCGAAGTTGTCGAGTACCGGGAGCAGGCGTTCCATCAGCCGACCGGCCGCGCGTTCGGCGATGCCCGCCTGGTCGCGCATCATTCGCTTGCGGTAGTTCTCGAACTCTGCTTGCAGCCGCTGCAGATCCCCGAGGTAATCGTGCTTCTCTTCCGTCGGATCTGCATTCGCTTCAGAAGGCGAGGGCTCCGTCGGCGCCTCCGAGGAGCGCTTCACTCCTCGCAAGTCCCGCACGGGCACCTTGCGCGGCTCGTTGGTCGGATCGGTCATTAGGCGGAACGCTCCTCGCCACCCTCGTCGACAACTTCTGCGTCGACGACGTCCTCGTCACCACCTGGTTGCGGCCCACCGGCCGGGCCGGTCTCGGCCTGAGCCGCGCGCTGGTAGACAACATCGGCGAACTTCTGCGACGCCGTCACCAGCTGCTCGGTAGTGCTCCGGATCTTCTCGACGTCGCCTCCGCCCAGCGCGTCCTTCGCCTCGGCGAGCGCGTCTTCGACGAACTTGCGGTCCGACTCATCGAGTTTGTCGCCGTGTTCCTTCAGGTGCTTTTCGGTCTGGTAGATGACACCGTCGGCCTGGTTGCGGGCCTCGGCCTCCTCCCGACGACGACGGTCCTCGTCCGCGTGGGCTTCGGCCTCTTTGATCATGTTCTCGATCTCGTTGTCCGCGAGCTTCGTGCCGCCGGTGATCGTCATCGACTGTTCCTTGCCCGTTCCCTGATCGCGTGCCGACACGTTGACGATTCCATTTGCATCGATATCGAACGCGACTTCGATCTGTGGCACGCCGCGCGGGGCTGGAAGGATGTCGGTCAGCTGGAACTTGCCGAGCGACTTGTTCCTGTAGGCCATCTCGGCCTCCCCCTGCAGTACGTGGATCTCGACCGAGGGTTGGTTGTCCTCAGCGGTGGTGAACACTTCGCTTCGCTTGGTTGGGATCGTCGTGTTCCGTTCGATCAGCCGGGTGAAGATGCCGCCTTTGGTCTCCACACCGAGAGACAGAGGCGTGACGTCGAGCAATAGGACGTCCTTGACCTCACCGCGCAACACGCCCGCCTGGATCGCGGCGCCTAGGGCGACGACCTCATCTGGGTTGACACCCTGGTGCGGGTCCTTTCCGCCGGTGAGCTCCTTTACCAGGTTGCGCACCATCGGCATACGCGTCGACCCACCGACCAAGATCACGTGGTCGATGTCCGACGTCTGGATCCCCGCATCCTTGATGGCTTGCTGGAACGGGCCCTTGCACTTCTCGAGCAGGTCCTCGGTCATCCGCTCGAACTCGGAACGCGTGAGCGGCACGTCGAGGTGCAGCGGGCCTTGCTCGGTCGCCGTGATGAAAGGCAGGTTGACGTTGGTGCTCTGAGTAGCAGACAGCTCGATCTTCGCCTTCTCGGCAGCCTCCTTGAGCCGCTGCAGGGCCATCTTGTCCTTGGAGAGGTCGACCCCGTTTTGATCCTTGAAGGTCTTGACCAGGTGATCGATGACTCGCTGATCCCAGTCATCACCACCGAGGTTGGTGTTCCCGGACGTCGCCTTGACCTCGAAGACACCCTCGCCGAGCTCGAGCAATGACACGTCGAACGTCCCACCGCCGAGGTCGAAAACGAGGATGGTCTGGTCGGCATCGCCCTTGTCGAGCCCGTACGCGAGCGAAGCCGCCGTCGGCTCGTTGATGATTCGCAGGACCTCGAGGCCCGCGATCTGCCCGGCCTCCTTCGTCGCCTGCCGCTGGGCGTCGTCGAAATAGGCGGGGACGGTGATGACGGCTTCGGTCACCTTGTCACCAAGGTAGGCCTCGGCGTCGGCCTTGAGCTTCATCAGGATTCGGGCCGAGATCTCCTGAGGAGTCCAGCCCTTGCCGTCGATCTCGATCTTCTCGTTGGTCCCCATCTTTCGCTTGATCGAGCGCACCGTGCGATCTGGATTGGTGATCGCCTGACGCTTGGCTACCTCTCCGACGAGGATCTCGCCGCCTTTCGAGAAGGCCACGACGGATGGGGTGACGCGCTGCCCTTCGGCATTGGCGATGACGGTGGGCTCGCCTCCCTCGAGGAGCGCGACTACCGAGTTCGTCGTCCCGAGGTCGATTCCGACTGCTCTGGCCATGGTTTGCTGCCTCCTGTGATCTTCAGGGCTAAATTGCTACCCAATAAGATAGCAAACTTGAGTGCATCAATGTCAACCTTGCGGCTCCTGGAGGTATTCCGCGGTTAGCGCGCCGGCGGGAGCGGGTAAGCAGCCAGCACCCTTGAGAGGAGGACGACAGGATGTTCGAGACTCAGAACGAGGGGCCCCCGGACCCCGAGACCGAAGAGCGCCCGCTGCCGGACCCGACCGGCGAAGACGAGGACTCGGAACGCCCCACCGAGCAGGGTGCCTCCGTCGAGGAGCAATCGGAGGATTCCTTTCCCGCGAGCGACGCCCCCGCCTGGTAACGGACTAGGGGGCGGGGTCGGGCCCCGACCGGACCTGCGCCAACAGCGCGCGGATCTCCTCGTCGGTCGTCTGGGCAAAGTCCTCGTACCACAGGCCGACGGCTTGGAACGGCTCGGGAGTCTGGACGCAGACGACCTCATCGACCTCTTGCGCGAAGTCGGCACACGTACTCGCGGCCGCCGTCGGAACCGCGACGACGATTCGCGCGGGGGCCTGCTGCCGAATGGCCTCGACGGCCGCACGCATCGTCGACCCCGTGGCCAGGCCGTCGTCGACCAAGATGACGGTCTTGCCCCCCGGTGAGGTGCGCTCCGCGCCGTCCCGGTAAAGGTTGTTCCGGCGTTCTAGCTCTTGCTCCTCTTCTCTAGTCGCGGCCTCGATCGCCTCGGGCGGGATCCTCCAGGTCCTCACGACATCTTCGTTCAACACGCGAACTCCGCCCGCTGCGATTGCACCCATCGCGAGCTCCTCATGGCCCGGAGTTCCGAGCTTCCGGACCAGGAACACGTCCAATGGGATCCCCAGTTCGCGCGCTACTTCGTAGGCCACGGGCACTCCGCCCCGAGGCAGGGCTAAGACAATGGCATTCGGGTCTGCGCGGTAGTGCTGCAGCCGTGAGGCGAGAGCGCGCCCCGCGTCCGATCGATCCTTGAAGATGCGCTCGCGCACGGCCTCGCCCCCTTGAGCGAAATGGCTCTCCCTAGCCTCGCGCCTGTGGCGGCACTGGACCAGAGGGTCCCGGGGGCGGCTCCCCTACTGAGCCGAGAGCGTCACAGGAATGCGAACGAGCTTGGTGACGGAGCCGTCTTCCGCCGACGATTCGAAGACCTCGATCACACCCTCCTGCGAGCCGGCGACTTGGTAGCGAACGACCGCTTCGTAATCACCGCGGCATCCCGTGCCGCAGCTAGCCGTGGTGAAGGTCTCGGCGATGACCTCGCCTGCTTCGTCGCGGATCCGGATGCTTACCGTGGCCTCGAACACGTTCGCCGTGCCCGTGATCGTCACGGGATTGTCGACCACGTCTCCGATTCGGGGGCCGGATACCGTGATCGCAGGGAACAGGTCCGCGAAGTCCTTCGGGTGGAGGGGCTCGTCGGTAGGTATCCCTTCACCCGAGATTGCATCCTTGTGTTCGCCTTCGATCCACAGCACCACACGGTCGACGCTCGGAAACTGCGTGAGAGTGTGAAGGAGTTGTGCCACCCTCATACGGACGGACAGAGATCCCCCGCCCGACTCGAATTCCCGGCTGACATCAACCGTTGCAACACCACCTTCGATGTCCAGTCCCAACAGCCGTGTACCGGATGGAACCTGGCTTTGCACATCGGCCTGCGCCTCCTCATCGGAGGGTCCCGCAAACAGAGCCTCGACGGCGGCGCGGCCTACCGCGGGGCCGGTCGCCTCGGTCCTATAGGTCGGAAACAGGTACTCGCCTTGATGGAACCAGACCTCGTACGAAACCGGCTCGGCCGGCGCGTCGCCTGAGTCGGAGGGGCTGGCAGCGCTGGTCGGTGGTGGCGCCGGCGCGGTCGCCGGAGACTCGTTCCCGTTGGAGGCAACGGGTGCAGCTCCGTCACCACACGCGGCCAGCAGGAACAGCAACGCCAGTCCGATGGCGATCGACGAAACAGCTCTCGACTTGATCACGTCCGCTCTCCTGTTCACTGTCGGATGGGAGTTCAGACGCGCAATACCAGTTTTTGGTTGCCTAGCTCGCTTCGT
>DATADF010000332.1:0-7494 GCA_036258695.1 Actinomycetota bacterium | reverse complement strand
TCGAGTGCCTGCAACGCGGAGTCCGCCCAGGCCGCCAGGTCGGCCGGCTCGATCGGCTCGGGTACCAGCGCCGGCTCCATTTCCTCACGCGCCAGCGCGACGTGTAAGGCCGCGGTGGCGTCGCCTAGCTCATCGATCATCGTCAGGTCCCAGCGTTCTTCGATCAGCACACCGAAGTCCTCGCGTGCGTCGGCGGGATCGGCCGCCTCGAAGAGATCAGACAGACGTCGCAACATGTCGTCCCATCCCTCCACCGCATCATGCGCGAGGCCTTGGGCGATCCCGAGGTCGATCTCGATCGGACCGTCATCGGTTTCGGTCTCGTATGTGATCTCTCCGACGTGCGGAGGGACGTGCTCGAATCCCTCGGTTGTCAGAACGCGCGTCAGCTCTAGATCCGGGTTCGGGCCGACGTCCACCTTCCGGAACAGCTTCACGATGAAGCGTTCGTCGAGGACGACCGAGGTGTTGCTCTGCTCGGCGTCGATGATGCGAACACTCTTTCCCGGGGGGGCGAGGGGGTCGAGCCCGGGCCCGGCAAAGACGAAGACGCCGTTGCTGCCCTTGATGCTCACTGCATGCGCCATCAGCTCGCCGATGAGCCCGAGGCGTTCGGGGTCTTCCTGCACGTCGCGGGTGCCGCCGTCCGGATCGTTGAGCAACGTGAGTTGGTAAAGCTGCCGGTCGCCATCCTCGAACCGCACCTCGACGAGGGCAAGGACGAGGGCCGGGGGACCATCGTCGAGTACGCACTCGTCGTAGACGTCGATGTTGGCGATCGCTCTGCCTTTGGCACCGAACCACCGTTTCTCGGGCAGCTGCTCGGCGACGATCTGGAGGTCCAGCGTCACTGAGGTTCCTCTCTCGCAAGTTGAAACCAATAAAAGCCGTGGGACGCGAACGTGAGCAGGTAGGGCAACTCGCCGACCCGGGGAAATCGCTCACGACCCAGAAGCTCGATCGGATACATACCCTGCCACGGCGATAGGTCCAGCTCGGCCGCCTGTGCGCGCGCTGCGAGGTTATTCACACACAGAACGACGTCGTCCCCGTAAGTCCGGACGTAGCCGAAGATCGCCGGGTTCTCCGGGTGTAAGACCTCGAATGAGCCGAGTCCGAAGACCGGGTGCTGTTTGCGCACTGCGAGGAGGCGGCGGAACCATTGGAGGAACGAGCTGGGGTTACGCAGCTCGGCCTCGACGTTCACGCCGGGATAGCCGTAGACGGGATCGAGCAGCAGCGGCAAGTACAACTGCGCGAAGTCGGCCCTCGAGAAACCCGCGTTGCGGTCGCCGCTCCACTGCATGGGAGTGCGCACCCCGTCGCGATCGCCCAGGAAGATGTTGTCGCCCATCCCGATCTCATCTCCGTAATAGACGATAGGGGTACCCGGAAGCGAGAGGAGCATGGCGTGGAAGAGCTCCATCGTGTCGCGCGAGTTGTCCAGCAGCGGCGCGAGTCGACGGCGGATCCCCAGGTTTAGTTTCATGCGTGGGTCTTTGGCGTATTCGTTGTACATGTAGTCGCGTTCCTCGTCCGTGACCATCTCGAGGGTGAGCTCGTCGTGGTTACGAAGGAAGATGCCCCACTGGCAGCCCGGTGGAATCTCCGGCGTCTGCTCCAAGATCTCGACGACCGGATATCGCACTTGACGACGGGCGGCCATAAACATGCGAGGCATCAACGGGAAGTGGAAGCACATATGGCATTCGTCGTCGTCGCCGAAATACTGGATGACGTCGGCCGGCCACTGGTTGGCCTCGGCCAGGAGGACGATGTTGTCGTACGACTTGTCGATCTCCGACCGTATGCGCTTCAGGAACGCATGGGTCTCCGGGAGGTTCTCGCAATTGGTCCCCTCCCGTTCGAACAAGTAAGGGACTGCATCGAGCCTGATTCCGTCCAATCCGAGGTCGAGCCAGAACCTGAGCGCGGCCAGCATCTGCTCCTGCACCTCTTCGTTGTCATAGTTGAGGTCGGGCTGATGGCTGAAGAACCGGTGCCAGTAGAAGGCGCCGGCTTCCTCGTCCCAGGTCCAGTTCGATTTCTCGGTATCGACGAAGATCACCCTCGCGTCTAGATAGCGCTCGTTTGTCTCGGACCACACGTACCAGTCGCGCTTGGGCGACCCCGGCTTCCGCGATTCCTGAAACCACGGATGTTGATCGGAAGTGTGGTTGACGACGAAATCGGAGATGACCCGGATCCCGCGCGAGTGCGCCTGGTCCATGAACTCGACGAAGTCGTTGAGATTCCCGTATTCCGGGAGGATCGAATAGAAGTCCGAGATGTCGTACCCACCGTCGCGCAGGGGGGACTGGAAGAAAGGCAGCAGCCAGATGCAGTCGATCCCCAGCCATTCGAGGTAGTCAAGCTTCTCGATCAGCCCCCGAAAGTCACCGAACCCATCGGCATTCGAGTCGTAGAAACTCCGAACGTAGGCCTCGTAGAAGACCGCGGTCTTGAACCACAGAGGATCGCGCTCGAGAGGAACCAACTAGTGCTCCCGCCGGCTATCTTGCGGCACTTAGCCCCTGACCCTAAAGATGTGGGCGGGCTCGTCAAAGGGATCCAAGCGAACGTAGTTATCCGGCCCGCGCCACATGTAGGTCGTGTCGGTAATGAGGTCGTGTACCTCGAAGGGCTGATCGTGACCGAATCCAAAAACGTCGAGATTGAGGTGCAGCGTTCCCTCCTCCCAGTGCCACGGGTTGAGGTTCACGACGACCAATAGTGCGTCCTGGTTCCGACGCGTCTTGGAGAACGCGAGTAGGTGCTCTTTGTCGATGTCGTGGAAGTACAGATTCGTCAATTCGGACGTGACCGGATGCTTCCGTCTGATCTCGTTGATACGGGTGATGTAAGGGATGAGGTTGTCGCCGGAGTAATCGCGCGGCTTGAGCTCATACTTCTCGGAGTTGAGGTACTCCTCGCTCCCCGGCCGGATGGGAGTGTTCTCGAACAGCTCGTACCCCGAGTAGATGCCGTAGGTCGGGGACAGCAACGCGGCAAGAACCAGTCGGACTTTGAACGCAGGGGGTCCGCCGTGCTGCAGGTACTCGTGAAGGATGTCGGGGGTGTTCGCGAAGAAATTCGGACGGAAGTAGTCGGCCATATCCGTCTGGGTTAGCTCGTTCAGGTACTCGATGATCTCCCACTTGTAGTTGCGCCACGTGAAGTATGTGTAGGACTGCGTAAACCCCAGCTTGGCGAGCGCCCTCATCACCACCGGCTTGGTGAACGCCTCGGCCAGGAAGATCACTTCGGGGTCCTTCGCCTTGACCTCCGCGATCAGCCACTCCCAGAACGCAAACGGTTTCGTGTGCGGGTTGTCGACTCGGAAGATCTTCACGCCACGGTCGAGCCAAAAGTCGATGATCCCCTTTAGCTCGTTCCACAACTCGGTCCGATGGGGTTCCTCGAGGTCGAAATTGATCGGGTAGATGTCCTGGTACTGCTTGGGCGGGTTCTCCGCGAATTTGATCGAGCCATCGGGGCGGTGGTGGAACCACTCGGGATGCTTGTTCACCCACGGGTGATCGGGGGAGGCCTGAATGGCGAAGTCGAGCGCGAGCTCGAGCCCGAGGCGTTCGGCTTCCTTGCGGAAGTCGTCGAAGTCCTTGAGGGACCCGAGTTGCGGATGCACCGCAGTATGTCCCCCCTCCTTTGCTCCGATCGCCCACGGAACGCCGACATCGTCGGGAGTCGCATCGAGCGTGTTGTTGCGTCCCTTGCGCGCGGTCGTGCCGATGGGATGGATGGGCGGAAGGTAGACGACGTCGAAGCCCATATCGGCGATTCGTCGCAGTTCCTTTGCCGCGGTCTTGAAAGTGCCGTGACCACCCGTCGCGCGGGCGGGCACCGAGCGCGGGAAGAATTCGTACCACGCCCCCGCGCGTGCCAGCGGGCGGTCGACGGTGAGCTCGAGGGCCGGTTTGGTCACCGTCGCACCGGTCCTGTCCGGATACTTCGTCAGAAGGTCCGCGACGCCGTCTTCGAAGACCTCGGCAATACGAGCGGGGAGGTCGTCTCCGTCCCCTTTGGCTGCGGCCCTCAGAGCCTCGGCTGCTTTCTTGAGCTTGTTACGAGAGCGTGCCGGGACCGCGGCGACGCGGCCCTCGATGAGGAGCGCCCCCTCCTCGATCTCGACCGCGACATCCTGGCCCGCGTCGAGCTTTTTCTCGAGCGTCCTTCTCCAGGTTCCGAAACGGTCGGTCCATGCCTCGATCGCATAGCGCCAGACTCCGATCCGATCGGGGCTGAAGGCACCGGCCCAGCGGTCGTTGCCGAGGTGCGTCATGGGGGCCTCGGTCCAGCGACCTCCGGGGCCTTTGTAGCGAACGACCGCGGCCAGCATGTCCGGTCCGTCGCGAAAGATGTCGGCGCTGACCTCGACGACGTCGCCGACGATGGCCTTCGCCCGATACCGTCCGCCGTTGATCTCGGGTCGAATCCCCTCGATCACGGCGTGGCCGTCTCGTAGATGGGAGTTCACTCGGGCTCCTCCGTGTCCTCGCGGGCGGGGCAAGCATCCCATTACTACCCTCAGCGGGGCACGGACTAGGCTCGCGCCTTGAAGGCCCTGCGCAGCTTCGCCGTACGCGCCGCGCTCCCAGAGGAGCTCGGCGTGCTCATGACCATCGCCATGAACTTGCGGTGGAGTTGGGATGCGGAGGCGGTGGACCTGTTTCGCTGGGGCGACCCGGAAGCGTGGGAGGCGGCCGGCCACGACCCGGTGAAGATGCTCGGCCTGGTTGCGCCGGAGCGGTTCACGGAGCTAACCGAGGACGGGCCATTCATGGGCTTTTTGGCCGACGTTGAAGAGAGCCTTACCTCTTATATGGAGGAGCCGCGCTGGTTCCAGTCCAAGGACGAGCCGGCTCTTCGCACCGTGGCTTATTTCTCGCCAGAATTCGGAGTCAGCGAAGCCCTGCCGGTGTATTCTGGGGGCCTGGGGGTTTTGGCGGGCGACCATCTAAAGGCTGCGAGCGACCTCGGTGTGCCGATGGTCGGCGTCGGCTTGCTCTATCACCAGGGCTACTTCAAGCAACGCCTGAACGCTGACGGCTGGCAGCTCGAGTACTACCCCCAGCTCGACCCACACGCGATGCCGCTCGTGCTGCAGACGGATGACGACGGCTCGCCGTTGCGGATCGATGTCGACCTCGCAGGCATTCGTTGCGCGGCGCAGATCTGGCTTGCACAAGTCGGGCGTGTCCCACTGCTGCTACTCGACTCCGACATCGAGGAGAACGACGACGAGGAGAGACGCATAACGGACCGTCTTTACGGGGGTGGAACGGAACATCGGCTGCGTCAAGAGATCCTCCTCGGGATCGGAGGAGTGCGCGCGCTTCGAGCGGCGGGATTTGACCCCGACGTCTTCCACTCAAACGAGGGACACGCAGGATTCCTCGGGCTCGAGAGGATCCGCCAGCTCGTCATGGAGGAAGGACTGGACTTCCAATCGGCGCTGGAAGCCGTGCGCGCCACTACGGTCTTCACGACGCATACACCGGTTCCCGCCGGCATCGACGTCTACGAGACGGAGTTGATGGAGCGCTACTTCGACGCCTTCGCCAAGGAGTGCGACGTACCACTGGACGATCTTCTGGCTCTCGGCCAGAGCCACTCGGTTCCGGCGGTCGAGCTTGAAGAGACCTTCAATATGGCGCTGCTGGGCTTCCGCGTCGCCGGTCGTGCAAACGCCGTCAGCAAGCTGCACGGCGTCGTGTCGCGCACGATCTTCGGTGATCTGTGGCCGGAGATCCCCTCGAACGAGGTCCCCATCGGCGCGATTACGAACGGTGTCCACACCGCGACGTGGCTCGGGCCGGAGATGTCGGAGATCCTCAACCGACGCTTGTCGCCGGGCTGGGCGGAGGCAGGCAACGCTCGCTGGGAGCGCGTCCGTGAGGTGACGGACGCGGAGATCTGGCGCGAGCGTGAGCGAGCGCGTGAGCGCCTGGTGTACTTCGTGCGCGCCCGGTTGAGACAGCAGCTGTTGGCCCGCGGCGTCAGTGAGGCGGAGACCGCGTGGACCGAAGAGGTCTTCGATCCCGGGGTTTTGACCGTTGGGTTCGCACGCCGGTTCGCGCAGTACAAGCGCGGGTCACTGTTGCTGGCCGACCCGGAGCGCTTGCGCAGCCTGCTTCTGTCCGGTGACCGGCCGATTCAGTTCGTCTTTGCCGGCAAGGCCCACCCGCTGGACGACGGCGGCAAGGCGATGATCCAAGCGCTGGTGCACTTCGCGTCGGACCCGGAGCTCCGCAATCGTTTCGCATTCCTAGAGGACTACGACATGGAGGTGGCGCGCGTCCTGTGCCAGGGCTCGGACGTGTGGCTCAACAACCCGCGCCGGCCTCTGGAGGCATGTGGCACGAGTGGGATGAAGGCCGCTATCAACGGCGCTCTTAACTGTTCCGTGCTCGATGGATGGTGGGACGAGGTCTATGACGGCCGCAACGGCTGGGCGATCGGGACAGACGACGTCTACGACGACGATGAGTACCAGGACCGCGTCGAGGCAAGCGCCCTATACGACCTTCTCGAGCGTGAGATCGCGCCGCGCTTCTACGACCGCGCCGAGGGGCCGGTGCCACGCCGCTGGGTCGAGCGAATAAAGGCTTCAATCGCAAGCCTTGGTTCTTTTGTCTCGGCGGATCGAATGGTCCGCGACTACGTAGACACTCTTTACGAGCCCGCCGCTCGTCAGGCCACCGCGCTCAGTTGGGAGGACTTCAAAGGCGCGCGCGACCTGGCAGCCTGGAAGAGCCGCCTACTGGATGCCTGGGACGACGTTCAGGTGCTGGATGTGGAGGGCGAGCAGCGCCCCGCGGAGGTCGGCGAGGAGCGCGACGTGGTGGCGCGGGTTCGGCTGGGCAGGCTGACGACCGACGATGTGTTAGTGCAGATGGTCCACGGGCGCGTCGGTGCAAACGGCGAGCTTCTCGAGCCCGCCGTGACGGAGATGGAACCCGACGGCGCCGAGGAGGGTGTGTCGCGTTACGCGGGGCGTTTCAAGACCGACAAGGCCGGGCTCTACGGATACGCGGTACGCGTGGTGCCGGCCCACAAGGACTTGAACAACCCGATGTACCTCGGCGTCCTCACCTGGGCCTAGCCGCAACTACCAACCCAGTTCACGCAGGCGGGCATCGCTGATGCCGAAATGGTGCGCGACCTCGTGAATCACGGTGCGGCGTACCTGCTCCTTGATCGCGATCGGGGTGCGCGCCACGCGTTCGATTGGGCCTTGATAGATCGAGATCTTGTCGGGCAGGGCGCGGTCGTAATGGCCGCGTCTCGTGAGCGGAATCCCGTGATACAGCCCCAGTAGTAGCTCGCCGCGTCGCAGCCGCCCGGCGATCTCCGGAGGGGGCCAGGGCTCCACGACGACCTCGACGTTGTTCATCATGCGGGCGATGTCCTCGGGCAGTGAGTCGAGAGCCTCGGCTACAAGTTGCTCGAACTCGTCTTGCTCCACGGCGGCCT
>DATADF010000331.1:0-10694 GCA_036258695.1 Actinomycetota bacterium | reverse complement strand
GGTCCGCGACCGCCGCCTCGAAGCGGTCGATTGTGGGATTCGCCCAGCGCGTATACACGTAGCCCCCGCCGACCTTGTCTTGCGAGGCGCGCGCGAAAGCATCGACGTCGTCAAAGGAGTAGGTCACCGACGCGTCGAGAGGAGGTGTTACCGGCGCCCCTGCTTGTGGCGGGAGCTCCGGGGGATGTACCGAGCGCGTCCCGTAGCCGCGTGAAGGCTGCGTGGAAGTTGGTGAGTCGCTCAGAGATGTACGACGGGGCAGGTAAGCGTGCGCGTGATGCCTTCGACCGCCTGGATACGCGCGACGACCAGCTTCCCCAGATCGTCGACGTTCGTTGCCCCTGCTCGGACTATGACGTCGTAGGGCCCCGTCACATCCTCGGCCGCGTCGACGCCTTCGATCGCGCGCACTTCCTTCGCCACTTGCGCGGCCTTGCCTACCTCTGTCTGGATGAGGATGTAGGCCTGCACATCAGCCAACGAGAACCCCCTTTAGCGACATTGGTTACGACTCAACCTTCAATCCGGTGAGTGGCCGGAGCATAGCCGGGGGGTACGCGCGCGGCAAGGGGTAGGCTCCCGGAGCAATGAGCGTGACGCGCGCAGGGGTTGACTCCCTGGAAGTCGCCGGGATCGCCGGACCGGGGACGGTTTCACGGAATGCGACGCCATCCGAACTAATCGAGTTGGCGATAGCGCGCGGCGAAGGTCTTCTTGCCGACTCCGGAGCCCTCGTGACGCGGACCGGGTCGCGCACCGGTCGCTCTCCGAAGGACCGGTTCTTCGTTGAGGCAGGCGCGTCCAAGGATCACATCGACTGGGGTGCGACGAATCAGCCGGTCGAGCCGTCCGTTTTCGAGGGCTTGCACACCCGGGTTCGTGAATATCTGAGCGGCCGCGATCTTTTCGTGGTCGACGGGTATGTGGGGGCGGATCCGGCTCATCGGATCAAGCTGCGAGTGGTGGCCGAGTTGGCCTGGCATGCCCTCTTCGCGCGCCAGTTGTTCCGTCGCCCCTCGCCGGAGGAGCTGGAGAGCTTCGAACCAGAATTCACGGTGCTGTCCGCTCCCGGCTTTGAGGCCGTGCCAGAGCGCGACGGCACCCACTCCGAGGCCTTCGTCGGCATCGATCTCGAGAGCCAACAGGTGCTGATCTGCGGGACGCACTACGCGGGCGAGATGAAAAAGTCACTGTTCACGGCCGCGAACTACTTGCTGCCGCAGCAGGGCGTCCTGCCGATGCACTGTTCGGCCAATCTCGGAGCGGGCGACGATGTGGCGCTCTTCTTTGGCCTCTCGGGAACTGGAAAGACCACCCTGTCGGCCGATCCCGAGCGTCGCCTGATCGGGGACGACGAACACGGTTGGTCGGACTCAGGCGTGTTCAATTTCGAGGGCGGGTGCTACGCGAAGTGCATCCGCTTGTCGCAGGCCAAGGAGCCACAGATCTGGTCGGCGATCCGTTTTGGAGCCGTGGTGGAAAACGTCGTGTTGCGCACCGATCGCAGCGTGGACTTCGACTCCGACGCGATCACCGAGAACACCAGGGCCGCGTATCCCTTGGATTTCATTCCGGACTTCGTACCGGTAGGACGGGCCGGGCACGCGGAGACCATCGTCTTCTTGACTGCCGATGCGTTCGGCGTGCTTCCGCCGATCTCGCGGCTCAGTCCCGACGGCGCGATGTACCACTTCCTCTCGGGGTTCACGGCCAAACTCGCGGGCACGGAGGCCGGACTTGGAAGCGAGCCGCAGGCGACGTTCTCCACGTGTTTCGGCGCTCCGTTCCTGCCGCTGCCGCCGGGGGAGTACGCCGCCATGCTCGGCCAACGAATCGAACGCCACGGCGCGCGCGTCTTCCTCGTTAACACGGGCTGGACCGGCGGCCCTTACGGCGTCGGCCGGCGGATGGATCTAGACGCGACGCGCGCCATGATCCGTGCGGCCATCTCCGGCGCGCTCGACACGGTCGAGGTGCGCCGGCACGCGATCTTCAATCTGGACGTCCCGGTGAGTTGTCCGGGAGTGGCGGACGCCGTTCTCGATCCGCAATCGACGTGGTCGGACCCGGAGGCGTACGAGATAAAAGCGCGCGAGCTCGCGCGGATGTTTGCGCAGAACTTCGAGCGCTTCGAGCAGACGGTCGCGCCGGAGGTTGTGAAGGCCGGACCGGCGGCCGACTAGATCACGCACGTGGCGGAGCAAGAAAGACCGCGCCGGATCCCCGGCCCGGTCTGGGCCAAGCTCGCTGCGCTGGCCGCGGGCTCCGTCGTCCTACTGTTGGTCGGGCCGCGCCTTCAAGGGGGCGAGGGCACGCAACCGCCCGTAGCCCTATTGCTCCCAATCGGGCTTCTGCTGATCACCGCGGCAAGCACCGCCGTGTATCTCGCCGTAAGCCGCGATCTGGGATTCCCGGCGATGGTGGCGTGGTACGCCGTGGGCTTTCACGCGTTGGTGATCCTGGTGAAGTTTGTCCTCGGACCGTTCGGTTTGTACGAAGTCAATCAGACGGTGGACTTCGAGGCCGTCTTCGGCCAGCTGTCCAATCCCGCGGGAGCGATCATGGCGGCCGGGACCGTGCTGGCTCTCTATGTCGTCGTGTACCTGATTGTCTACCGCCTCACAACGGACCGACCCGAGGGGCGAAGGCGTTGGCGGGACAAGATTCCCCGCAGGCGACGAACGATCTTGCTGATTGTGGGCGGCGCGATCCTTGTCGCCGCGACCAGCGGTGCAGGCATCGTTCTCAGCATGATCCTGATTGCCTCCAGCGGCCTCGAGTACATGGAGTTTGTTTTTTCTTCGAGCGCGTCGGCTCTGATCGCGATCTTCCTGGCGGGCGCGTCGGTCCTGGTTGGGCTTCATTTCCGCGAGGCAAGCGCGCAGCGGAGGCTGGTGGCCGATGCAGCCGGACTCGCAGGATTGCTGTGGCTCGGGCTCTGTTTCATCGCCCTGTATCACGTGCTCTGGGTCGTCTACGTCTTGGTCCTGACATCCATTTGGCCGTTGCGAACCGTCGTGCCCAAATGACGGGCGGGTGGGCAGGCGGCGGGCGGACATGAGCTCATCAGCCCCGACACGCGTCCCGGGTTGGAACCGAGTGCGGCTGGCCCTCGTGATGCTGCGCTATCGCGCCGCACTCATGGTCTGGCTCTTCATGTTGCTAGGCGTCGCGCAGCATGGCGGACTCGGCCGCCTGGGCACAGATCATGTCGCGGCACTGGTGGCTCTCGCCGCGAGCTACATCGCGGCGACCAGCATCAACGACATCGCCGACCAGGAGCTCGACCGCGTCAATCACCCCGGCGATGCCGCGCGGCCGCTCGTGACGGGGTCGGCAACCGAACGCGACCTGTGGATCGTCTACGCCGGCGCGACAGGGGTGGCCATGGCTGCGGCAGCCGTGGTAGGTCTTCCCGCGCTGGCGATCGCAGTTGTCGGATTGCTGATCGGGTTCATCTACTCGGTGCCGCCGCTGGCTGTGTCCTACAGGACCTATGCCTCCCCGCTTCTTCTGATGGTCGCCTACGTGGCGGTGCCTTACTCACTCGGCGTAGCGGCGTCCGGGGCGGTGCCCGACCAAGACGATCTATTGCCCTTAGCTGCGTACGGCGCTTTGTTCGTGGCGCGCATCGTGCTCAAGGACTTCCGAGACTCTGCGGGTGACTCCATGTATGGACGCCGCACGCTCCTACAGCGATACGGACGTACCGCCGTGTGCCGTATCAGCTTGCTGAGCGTTGTTCTCGGGGACGCTTTACTCCTGGCCGCGCTGCGCCCTCCGTTGGGTGTCACGGTGGCGCTTCAGGGCTTCGTCGCGGGGATCGTGTGGATGCTGTGGCAGGTAGAGGCCGCGTCCGGCCTCCATCGGGAACAGGTCGCGATCGGAATCGGAGCTCGCCTGGGCAACGGCCTTCTGCTGACGGTTCTGGGCGTCTTGGCTCTGAGGGGCGCGGACGCGTCGCCGACGGAGATCGTCTTGTTCGCGTGGTCGCTGACAGTTGTCTTCGTCGTCAACGTCGGAGCTCTCGCGGCGCGCCCCGACGAGGTGCTCGTCGGCTACAAGGGTTGAGATTCGTTCAGCGTTCGACCTCAAAAAAGATGCGCACGTCGGTGTGGTATTCGACGACCGTGCCGTCCTCCACGATGGCACGCGTCTCCATGATCTCCATCTTCGAGATGCCGCGAATGGTCTTCGATGCCTCTGCGAGTGCGGACCGCGCCGCCTCGGACCAGCCATCGGCGGATACGCCGGTAAGGTCGATTGTGTTGAAAACCCTGCCCATGCCGCCCTCCAATGGATAGAGATGCCGGATTCGCTTGACACCTCCGGAGATCGCACCGTATCCGAACTCGAAGAGGATGGATTGGTCGCGCGGCTGATAGAGCGGATCGGTCCGCCCGCGACGAATGAGACGTGGAGTGGAGACGATGCCGCCGTCCTGAACCCCCGGGCGGGCAAGCTCCTTGCCACTGTCGATGGCCTGATCGAGGGTGTCGATTACGACCTGCGCTACATGAGCGCGGCCGATGTCGGCTGGAAGGCCGTGATGACCAGCGCGTCGGACTGCGCTGCGATGGGGGGCCGACCGGCGCATTGCCTCGCGACCGTTGGGCTTCGTCACGATACGCCTCTGTCGTTCTACGACGGCGTCCTGGACGGAATGCTCGAAGCGGCGGGCGCTCTCGGCATGGCTCTCGTCGGTGGGGACATAACCCGAGCTCGGGAAACGTCGCTCACGGTCTCTGTGCTCGGTTACGCGCAGACTCCCGTCTACCGATCCGGCGCGAGCGAAGGCGACACCCTCTGCGTCACCGGCTCTCTGGGCGCCGCGGCGGCCGGGCTGCGCGCGCTTCAGGGGCACATCGAGATCCCGGCTCGGCTCGAGGAGGCCGCAGCGCGTTTGAAGTCGCGCCAGATTCGTCCCCGGGCGCGCATCGAGGAGGGCGTGGCACTGGCGGAGCGGGGCGCTACCGCAATGATCGATGTGTCCGATGGTCTAGGCATCGATCTGGGTCGCCTGCTGCGGGCCAGCGGATACGGCTGCGAGGTGGATACCGCCCGGGTGCCGATTAGCGAGGATGTGATCGCGGTCGCCGAACAGGCGGCGGGTCTAAACCCGTTGGAACTCGCGCTGGCCGGGGGTGAGGACTATGAATTGCTCGCAGCCGTTCCGGAGGCCTTTGTGGACGATGCGCGGCGCGCTCTGCGCGAGCTGGGTTGCTCGTTGACGTCGATCGGGACGGTGACCGTCGGGGAACCCCGGTTGGGAGCGGACCCTCTCGAGAAGTGGGAGAAAGCCGGATGGGATCACCTGCGTCACGTGTGAGCCCGGTGGCGCGGGCGCTCACGATCGCCGGGTCTGACTCCGGCGGGGGCGCCGGCATACAGGCGGATCTCAAGGTGTTTCTCGCTCTCGGCTGTCACGGCATGAGCGCGGTGACGGCGCTGACCGCACAGAACACCGTCGGTGTGACGCACATCCATGAGGTAACTCCCGAGTTCGTGCGCGCACAGATCGATGCGGTCGTGTCTGACATAGGCCTCGACGCCGCCAAGACGGGCATGCTGGCCTCCGAACCGGTGGTCACAGCAGTCGCGACCGCTGTAGCCGACCACTCGATCACGCCGTTGGTCGTCGATCCCGTCTTCATCTCCAAACACCGAGACTCGTTGCTCGCGCGCGATGCGATTGGCGCTCTGAGGTCGCGGCTTTTTCCACTCGCGACGGTGGTAACGCCGAATCTTTACGAGGCGGGCGAGCTGGTCGGTCGGGAGATCTCGACCCTGGCCGAGATGAAAGATGCCGCGCGCGCCCTTCACGAGCTTGGGCCGTCCTCGGTGCTGGTGAAGGGGGGTCATCTACCGGGCGAGCGTGCCGTGGACGTTTTCTTCGACGGAGTGCGGATGACGGAAATCGATGGACCGCGCTTCGACACCGAGGACACTCACGGAACAGGCTGTGCGTTATCGGCCGCCATCGCTGCTTATCTGGCTCAAGGCAGCGAGTTGATTCACGCGGTCGGGGCGGCCAAAGAGTTCGTAGCCGGCGCCATCAAGCACGGTTTGCGGATTGGATCGGGTTATGGGCCCGTCAACGCGGGCTGGAGACTTTCGCCCCAGTTACTCGGCGGCAACTCCGGCTCGAGTCCTTAGATCAACGTAGACGACAAGGCTCACCGCGGTCAGCCAGACGAGCAGGATCGCTTCGACCGCTCCGGCCACAAGTCCCAGTAAGAACCGTGCGAGGGCGGAGCTCTGCAATAGCTCGGAAAGCAGGCGGTTCGCGGCACTGAACGAGGCCGTGGACGCGAGATTGAGAACCAAGGCAACTACGAGCAGCCACAGAAAGACCCGTCCCCAGTTACCGGCCAGCAGAGAGCGCGCGCTCCGGAAGGCCTCCCCGAGGGTCTGGCGCTCGAACACGATCTGGTGTGCGACCACCGGGGGACCGAGCAACACACGCAGCAACAGCGGGAGGGCGACGATGAGTGGCCCGGACAAGACCAGAGCCACGGGGACCATCGCAACCACCAGTCCGGCGGCCACCAGGTCGCGCATCGGCGGCAAGGTGCGTTCGAGGTCCTGTCGACCCGCGGCGGCTATGCGCGCAGCACCGATGCCGACCAGGACGCTGGAGAGGCAGGTGCCGATGATGATGTTCAAGAAGGCTCCGACAAAAAGTGCTGCCGGAGCGTCATCTGCCCTCTGAGAGCTCGCCGGCTCGGGGATCGGGGCGAGTTCGAACAATCCCCACGCCACGACATAAAGACTCAGCAATATGGGGGCAAAAACCTTCAGAAGCCGTAACGCGTGCAACTGAAATAGCGTCCAGGACGCGCCTATCGCACCGGGAAAGGTGAGCGGCCCCTCGACTCGAATCTGGGCGCGTACCGACTCCAGATCGAGGGAGCCCATTGCCGGTGTCGGGGGGCTAACCGCGAACCCGGCGCTTGGCGATTAGTCCTACGACGACCAACGCGGCCAGAGCGACGCCGCCGATAAGAACCTTGCGGCCCAGTTCGGCGGCCTCGACGCGGGCGCGGTCCACGAGAAGGTCGACTTTCTCCGCGAGCTCTTCGCGTGTGTGCTCGATCTCTTCCACGGTTCGGTGCGGGTTCTGGCCCATTGTTCTCTCCCTCTGGGGATCAGCGGCGGCAAGCATAGGGACTACGTGAGGAACTGGTTGCTACTCGAACTGAGCCTTCGCCCTCACCAGAATTCATTACCTGTCTCGACCCAAGGTCTTCGCCCACTCGACGTCTTCTTTGATCGTCTGTTTCGTCAGCTCCGTGCTGATGGGAGTAGCCAGTTTCTTGCGCGCCCACAACACCGCGGCCGCGCCGGCAACCAGCAACAGGACGACGGTCGCGATATCCGCCGCCCACGTCTTGAGGAAAGTGTCGAACCCGTCGCGTACGGCGAGGAGGAGGAAGATCAATGCGAAGAACCCGAAGGCCGCCGCGGCGCCGATCAGCGCGGCCCCCTTGACCTTCGCCGAGATCGACTCGCCGAGCTCCTGTTTCGCCAGCTCGATCTCTTTGCGGACCAGAGTCGAGAGATCCTCGGTGATCTCCTTCATGAGCTGTCCGGCCGACTTGGACTCATGTCCGTCGCCGCCGTGGAGCTCAGTGGTTTTCAATTGCTCGCTCATCTAGGTCCTCCCTTACCCGTCCTGCCGGATTCTCCCTCAGAACCCTCCGCGAGCACTCCGTTCAGCTCCGCGGCCAGAAGCGTGATCTGCGAGATGAAGAAAGCCGCCACCAGCAGCCCTGCGGCGGCGGCCAACGTTCCGAATGTGGCCTCGCGGGATTGGCTTCCGCTTTCGAGATAAGCGGCGCCGATCTCCTTCAACGCCTCGAATAACACCGCCGCGACCACCGCGCCGGGGAGCACTCGGCGCCAGGTCTGGGAGACGGCCGGAAGAAGCTTGTAGGCCGAGGCAAAGAGGACCAGCCCAACGAGGAAGCCGGCCACATGACCGATCAGGCGGGCGGCGATCGATTCGCTTCCCAGACCGAGAAGGCCCGCGGAGTAGGAGGCGAGCGTGCCGAGAGCGACCGAAAGCAATGCGCAGCCTCCGAGCAGCACGAGCCAGCGCAGCGCCTTTAACCGTTTGGCAATCCATCCGGGTTCCTCGTCCGTGAGCCCGAGCATCTTGTTGAGGCCGTGCTGGAGCGCGATGACGGCACCGGACCCGGAGTAGAGCGCCAGCACCAAGCCCGTGGCGGCGAGTTCTTGACGACGGCGCACGATGGCCTCGATCGCAGCAGGCTTCAGGACGTCGCGAATCATGGGTACCGCGTCCACTCCCGCGGTGATGATCTGCTGCTGCAGTTCTTCGTCGCCGCGGGTGACGTATCCAAGGATGGCCGCTCCGAACAGAAGTAACGGAAAGATAGAGAAGAACGTGTAGTAGGTGAGCGCCGCCGCGTAGGTACCCCCGTCATCGTCGGAGAAGGCCTTGAATGTCCGGACGACAATGTCGACCAGGCGGCTGCGACGTTGCAGCTGCCCAAACCAGAGCTTGATGCGGTCGACTGCTGCGGGCGTCACGCCCGGACGTTACCCGCCGAAGCGGGCGCGCAAGCTAACGAAGGCTCGGCTCTAGCCGGCGCGTGCGACTTTGTTGGCCTTCAGGCACTTGGTGCACACGTTGAGGTTTTTCGGCGCACCCTTGACCATCACGCGCATCTTCTGGATGTTTGGGTTCCAGCGGCGGCGCGTGCGTCGGTGGGAGTGGGAGATGTTGTTCCCGAATCCCGGAGACTTGCCGCACACGTCACACACAGAGGCCATATCGACCGGGCAGGCTACCAGAGGGGAACGCCGATCGCGAACGCGATCACGGTAATACGCAGGCATCTCGCAGGGCCCCGCTAGTCTGAAAAGCGTGCCGCAGGAGACCGTTGCCGCTCGCCCGCGCGGGCTGGAGCTGTGGGCAGGTCCAGGCCGGGGTATGTCGCTGTCGACGTTGGGGGAGAAGCGTCGCGCCCTGCTCGCCAAGCTAGGCGTCGAAACAGTCCAGGACCTTCTGCAGCATTACCCGCGCTATCACGTCGATCGCACGCGGCTCAGCACGATCGCCGACCTCGCGCGGCGTGCAGAAGAGGACGCAGGCCGCGAGGTCCAAGTGCATGCCACCGTGAGGAGCATCAGCCGCCCGGTCAAGACGCGCCCACGTTCCGGCAAGAAGGGCAAGGTGATGGTCCGAGGCAAGATCGGAGACGAGACCGGGCAGATCGAGGTCACGTGGTTCAACCAGGAGTGGGTCGCACGGGCCCTCAAGGTCGGAACCGAGGCCTTCTTCTACGGTCGCCTCGGGACTTTCAGGGGGAAGCTGCAGATGCTGGCTCCTCGCTTCGAGCCCGTGCGCACCGGAACCGAGCCGTTCAACGTGGGCCGAATCATCCCGATCTATCCGGCCACCGCGGAGCTCACCACGGACCAGGTGCGGAGGGCGATATGGGACACGCTGAAGACCCACGGTCGGATCGCCGACCCGGTCCCGCCGGACATCGCGCACGAGCTCGGGCTGATGACCCGCGCGGAAGCGGTACGCCTCATTCACTTTCCGGATGCCGTCGAAGACGTCCTGAAGGCGCGCGACCGCTTGGTGTTCGACGAGGTGTTCACGTTGCAGCTCGGGCTCCTGTATCGAAAGCGCAAGATCGAGCGCACGGTCCAGGGGATCTCGCATGCCCTGCCGCGGGCCGAGTCGCTCGCCGAGAGTTTTGTCGCCGCCCTCCCCTTCGAGTTGACCGCCGCCCAGCGACGAGCGTGTGCTGAGGTCGCCCAAGACATGGCCCGGCCGTCACCGATGCATCGACTGCTCGAGGGAGAGGTCGGCTCCGGCAAGACCGTGGTGGCGCTGTACGCGTTTCTGATCGCGATCGAAGGCGGCACGCAGGGCGCTTTCATGGCGCCTACCGAGGTGCTGGCCGAGCAGCACTACCTGACCCTCAACGAGCTCTTGGACAGAGCCTTCGGCTCCGCAGAGGGGCGCAACTTATTCAGCGCGCTCTCGCGCCGACCGGTCGTGCGCGTGCTGACAGGTTCGACGCCGGCCGCGCAGCGCGAGGCCATCCTTAAGGAGGTGGCCACGGGCGAGGTCGATCTTCTGGTCGGAACCCACGCCTTGATTCAGGAGAGCGTCTCGTTCAAGGCTCTCGGTCTTGCCGTCGTGGACGAGCAACACCGGTTCGGAGTGGAGCAAAGAAGGCGCTTGCGCGCGAAGGGCGAGGCGGTCCCCGACGTCCTCGTGATGACGGCGACACCGATCCCGCGGACGCTCGCGGTGACGATCTATGGCGATCTGGACTTATCGATCCTCGATGAACTTCCCAAGGGCCGGCTGCCGGTGGTCACACGCATCGCTTCGGGGGAGGCCGGTCGACGGAGCGCGTATGAGCTCATCCGGGAACAGGTTTCGGACGGACGGCAGGCGTTTGTCGTGTATGCGCTACGCGATGAATCGAACAAGACGGAGTTGCGCAACGCGAAGTCGGAGGCGAAGCGCTTGGCGACCGAGGTCTTCCCCGACCTCACAGTCGGCCTCGTGCACGGCGATATGAAGAGCGATGAGAAAGAGCGTGCGATGGCCACCTTTCGCGAGGGCAAGACGCAAGTGCTCGTCGCCACCACCGTGATCGAGGTCGGAGTCGACGTACCAAATGCGACCGTGATGATGATCG
>DATADF010000330.1:0-3578 GCA_036258695.1 Actinomycetota bacterium | reverse complement strand
GCCATTGGAGCCTCCTGACTTACAGCGGCCGGTGGCGCAGCCAGTCGTCGCCGTCCCGGGAGTCGACCCCGACGGTCTGAGCGAGCACGCCTAGCAGGCCCAGAGCGCCTACGAATACCAGGACCTCAGCCATGCTATCACCAACTTTCCTTAAGCTATAGCTCGGAATCTCCGAACTATCTAAGGAAACCAACCCAAGCACCGGCTTATTCCCATGACGCGGCAAGCGCGGCCCTCCGAATCACTCCGAAATGCGGTTTTCGGGCGGGCGGCTGGCCAGCCCGAGCAGCACCGATGAGGGACCCTCGCTAATTAGCGAGGGTCTTCGTGGGTAAGCGAGCGCACCGAGCGGCCGGCCAAGGAGTTGGCCGCCCATGCTGACGCCTGTCTACGACCCCATTCCGAGGTGCTGCGCCTGCTGCAGTGCCTTGCCCTCGGTCTTGAGGGCCGGCGCCACCATGACCTCGGCTTTCTGGAACTCCTTGATGTTGGCGTATCCGCAGGTCGCGAGACTCGTCCGTAGAGCTCCGAAGAGATTCATGCGGCCGTCGTTCTCGTGCGCCGGACCGACGAGGATCTCCTCCAATGTCCCGAGGGTGGATGTCTTCACCCGGGCACCCCTGGGCAGCGTGGGATGGAAGGTCGCCATGCCCCAGTGGTAGCCCCGTCCTGGAGCTTCGGCGGCTGCAGCCAGCGGTGACCCGATCATCACTGCATCGGCCCCGCAGGCGATCGCCTTGGCGATATCGCCTCCGGTCCGCATCCCCCCGTCTGCGATCACGTGGCAGTAGCGGCCGGTTTCGTCGAGGTGGCGAATCCTGGCCCCCGCCGCGTCTGCGATCGCCGTGGCCTGGGGCACGCCCAGTCCGAGCACCCCCCGCGTCGTGCACGCGGCGCCCGGGCCTACGCCGACGAGGACGCCCATGGCGCCCGTCCGCATGAGGTGGAGAGCGGTCGAGTAGGACGCGCAGCCGCCCACAATCACGGGCAGCTCGTAGGTCGAAATGAACCGCTTGAGGTTCAGTGGCTCGTGCCGGGTCGAAACGTGCTCGGCCGAGACGACCGTCCCCTGGATCACGAGGATGTCGAGTTCTGCCTCGAGCGCCAGCTTGTGGTAGCGCTCGACCCTCTGGGGAGTTAGCGAGGCGGCCGCGGTGACGCCTGCGTCCTTGATCTCGCGGATCCGCTTGTAGATCAGCTCTTCTTTGATGTCCTCGGCGTAGATCTCCTGCATTCGGGCCGTGGCCTTGTCGTTGGGCAGCTCGGAGATCTCGGCCAGCACCGCGTCGGGGTCGTCGTAGCGGGTCTGGAGCCCCTCGAGGTTGAGCACCGCGATACCACCCAGGCGGCCGATCTCGATAGCCGTGCGGGGAGAGACGACCCCGTCCATGGCCGAGGCCATGAGCGGAAGCTCGAACTTGAAGGCATCGATCTCCCACGAGATATCGACGTCGTCCGGGTCCCGCGTCCGCCGGGACGGAACGATGGCTACGTCGTCGAACCCGTAGGCCCTGCGCCCCGATTTTCCTATGCCGATCTCGATCTCCACGACCTCTCCTGTCCTCGAAACGCCTAAATGCAGGGGATTACTCAGGCTAACTTGCCGGGAGGCGCCTACAGGCGATATCCCGCCCTAAAACGAGCCCGAATCAGGCTCACGCGCTACTCAAAACGAACCGGGGGCCCAACACAACCAGAGTGCGAAAGTTCGCTTGTGAATATCTTCACATACGCTTGCTGTAGTTAGCAACACCGCCGAAGCACGGTATAGGCTCACTCGCTCATGCCGCTTATCTCGACTCGCGGCGTCGACCGCCTCCGGTTCGGAGTTCGAGCTCGACGACGCGCACAAGTAAAGCGCCTCGCCCTCTGGGCGTGGTTGGCCACTCTCGCTGCAGGCACGGTCGGACTTCCCGGCGCAGACCTCGGGCTTGACGTGTTGTCCCCCTGGCTTAAGTCGGCGAACGGCGTAGCGGTTGCGCGCGCCTCCACTCCAAGCGCGAGATCGACGCGTCCGGCCGGGGAGCTGGTTGCCATTCGCGGACGTGGCCCCCAGAAACGTCCTGCACCCACCCCGTCGGCTGAATCGGTGGAGTCCATCATCGTCGGGGCGGCCGAGGAGTTCGGGCTGAGCCCGGACTATCTGGTGGCGGTCGCCATGTGCGAGTCGAGCCTGAACCCCTACGCGGTCAGTCCGGCGGGCTATTACGGATTGTTCCAGTTTGGCCCGATCACATGGTCGGAGTTTGGCTACGGATCGATTTGGGATCCGGTAGCCCAGTCACGTACCGCCGCGCGCATGCTCGCCGACGGGCACCACCGCCGCTGGCCCGTGTGCTCCCAAGTCTCCTAACACCGCGGTCTAACTAGGCGAAGCGCCAAGAGCGGTCCTTCGAGGCACGCTAAAGGCGAAGAACACCAACGCTCTTAGCGGAGGTGTTCTCACCAGAGCGAGCGCAGCGAGCGGGCGTGCCGAGGAGTTGGCCGCCGAGCGCTTCGCCCTACGGCTAACGGGCCTTCAGGAAGCGGTGGACGTGATCGGGTGGAGTCGGGTAATCGTCGACCTCGCGCCAGTACTCAACGACCTCTCGAGGAACCTCGTCGATCGAGATGTCGGCGAAACCAAGTCGCTCGTAGAACGCGACGCGCTCCGGGTGACAGCACAGATAGAGCGTGCCTCCGCGACTATTCATCGCCGCGCGCATGAGGTCCGCGCCTATTCCTTGACCACGTCTGCCGTCGGCAACCAAGACGTCGTCGACGACGAGTTGCTGAGGCGCCACTTCGATTAAGCGAACGCACCCGATCACTTCACCGTCGCGCGCGATGAACGCGACGCCGCGATTCAGATCGACTTCGCTCCATCCATAACTCTCGAGGAGCTTTTGAACGTCCTCCTTGTCGTGTCGCGTCGCGCGCGTGATGAACATCAGCGCGCTCGCGACATAGATCGCGCGGCCGCGCGCAAGTCATCCAGGCACTCGGGGGGGACCGTAACGCCATGCTTGCCGCCTCGCAGCGGACGATCGGGGCGCATGTGCCCGTGATAGTCACTTCCGCCGGTCACGATGAGACTCAACTTCTCAGCAAGATCGCGGTAGCGACGTTGATCTTCCGCGGGTCGGTCACCGTGCCAACCCTCGATACCTGCGAGTCCGGCCGCGGCAAGATCGCTCACGAAGCCGGCGAGATCGACGTCGTCGAGGTGAAGCGTGAATGGATGCGCGAGCACCGGGACGACACCTGCGAGCGTCATAAGTTCGATGGCATCTTCCGGCTTGTAGAGCTTGCGGCTCATATATCCCGGAGCGCCCTTGGCCAAGTACTTGTCGAACGCCGACTGGTAGTCGGGGACGGCGCCGTGGCGTACGAGAACGGCAGCGAAATGGGGTCTACCGATTTGGGCTCCAGGCCCCACCGCTTCCATCTCGACCTCCTCGAAGGTGAGCGGAATGCCCAGGTCATTGAGCCTTTCGACCATCCGGCGATTCCGGTTAGCGCGGGCATCCTGAAGCTCAGCCAGGGCATCGGACAGCGGGTTGGGCTCCTGCGGGACAAAGTAGCCGAGGAGGTGCATG
>DATADF010000329.1:0-4973 GCA_036258695.1 Actinomycetota bacterium | reverse complement strand
GGCGCGGGCGAGAAGATCCCGCGCCTGGGTCCTGGCCGATTACGCGACCCGGGGGATATGTCGTGGTGGGCTCCTCCTTTTGAGCCACCTTGAAGCCCTCGCCTTCCAGGATGCGGATCGCGTCTCGAACCGGAAAGCCGAAGACGTCGGGAATCTCGACGAGATCGCCCTTCACGCGACATGACTCCTTGGGCTCGCTGCCCTCCGGGAAGCTCGCCGAGGCCCTGTATTCATCCGGCGTGAACTCATCCGCCAAGCAGAAGGTGCGAGTGTCTACGGTCACGGTGACGATGCCGATCTCGGGGATGTCGAAGTAAGACACCGGAGTGCCGGCGAGGGCCGCGGTCATGAAGGTCTGCCAGATCACCGCCGGCCACGAGCCACCCGTCACGCCACTTCCCGAGAGGACCCGCGTGGGGCGGCACCCATCGCTGTAACAGCTCGATTTCATCTCGATCTCGCCGTCGGGGTAGCCGACCCAGACCGCGGTCACGAGATCCGGCGTGTATCCGACGAACCACGCATCGCGGTACTCCTGGGAGGTCCCGGTCTTGCCCGCCACCGGGCGACCGATGTTGGCGCGCGTGGCGGTTCCCCGCTCGACCACCTGTTGCAGCGCGCTCGTCGTCAGGTATGCGACGGGCGGATCCAAGACCTCTTGTTTCGCCATCGCCGGATCCTTGTCGGCGTCGTACAGAACCTTCCCTTTGGAGTCCACGATCCGGTCGATCGCGCGCGGGGGATGGAGCGCGCCGTTCATTGCGAAGACGCCGTACGCCGACGCCATGTCAAGTGGGTTCACGACGTTGGTCCCGAGCGCGGCGGAGGGCACTTCTTCGAGCGGAGTGCGAATCCCCATCTCCCTCGCGAGGTCCACCACGGCCTCCTCGCCTATCTCGAGGATCAGCTGTGCATAGACCACGTTGACGCTTTTCACGGTGGCCTCGAGCAGCGGCAGCTTGGCGCCGAAGTCGCTCGACTCGTAGTTGCAGACGTGCCAGTTCGCACCGGCGTTCGCGCCTGGGAAGTCCATGCAGGGACTTGCCTTATAGGTCTTGGAGAGTGGGACGCCCTTCTCGATCGCGGCGGCGAGAGCGAAAGGCTTGAATGCAGACCCGGCCTGTCGCCCGGTCCCGGGTGCGGGGGCCGGCTTCAACGGCTCCTTGCAGTCGGCCTTCTTCGTGCGCTCGCATCCAAGATTGGGCTCGGCAAGCGTGGCCAGGTTCAGCTTCGCGAAGCGATCCTTCTTGCGAGGCGCGAAGAAGTCCCGTCCACCGACCATCGCCCGGATGCTGCCGGTGTCGGGCTCGAGCGATACCAGGGATGCATGAGGGTCGGAGTCCTCCGTCAGGTGACTGTTGACGGCGTTCTCGGCTTCGCGCTGCATCCGAAGATCGATCGTCGTGTAGATGCGCAGACCACCCTTGAAGAGCTTGTCCGTGCGCTCCGCGAGCGTCTTTCCCAGGACATCGAAGCGTGGGTCGTAAGAGATGAGTCGCTGGACGTAGTCGATGAAATACGGAGCCGCGTAACGGTCTTTTTCCTCGACGGTTTGGAGGCGCAATCGCGAGCTCGTCGCCCGGATGTGCTCGGCCGCGTCGATCATGCCGAGCTCGAACATCTTGTCCAAGACCAAATCACGGCGCTCGCGCGCGGCCTCGGGGTGGTCGAAGGGGTCGTAAAACTCGGGGGCTCTGATCGTCGCCGCCAGCAGCGCCGCCTGGTTCAGCTTGAGCTCCTGGGCCGGCACGCCGAAGAATGTTTTCGCCGCGGCCTGGATGCCGTAGGCCCCCTGCCCGAAATAAACCGTGTTGAGATAGCGCTCCAGGATCTGCTTCTTGCTCAGCTCTTTCTCGAGCTGACGGGCCAGGCCCGCCTCGATGAGCTTGCGTTCGATCGTCCTCTCCGCACCTCCGCGCGGGGCGATGATCGTGTTCTTAACGTACTGCTGCGTGATCGTCGAGCCGCCCTCTCTGATCTCGCCACTCGAAACGTTGGTCACAAACGCCCGACCGATGGCGCGCCAGTCGACTCCGCCATGCTCGTAAAAGCGCTCGTCCTCGATGGCGATGACAGCCTCCTGGACGCGCTTCGGAATCCGCTCGAGCGGGATGATCGTGCGGTTCTGCTCGCCGTGGAAGGTCGTGATGAGGTTGCGGTCCTTGTCGTAGATCTTGGAGGACTGGGCCAGGTCCTTGATCCGGTTTAGGTCGGAAGCCTTGAGTTTGGGGACGTCCGCCAGCTCCATGAGACGCGCGCACGACGTCGCCATCAGCGCGAGCGACGCGAATAGAAAGACGAGCTTTTTGTGGGGGATGCGTGACATGGTGATCGCGTGAATCTTACTGGGGGTGCTGCGCTTTTCGGGGCCGGGCTCTAGCATCCACGCCATGCCCGACCCCGGCCTCGCAGCCCAAATTGACCGCCTGACGCGGCGAGCCGAGCATGTCGTTAGCCGAGAGGAGCTCGCCGACCGCCTGGCCGAGGGGCGGGCACTGCGCGTAAAGCTCGGCGTGGATCCCACTGCACGCGATGTCACGCTCGGCTGGGCAGTCCCTCTGCGGAAACTTCGCGAGTTCCAGGACGAGGGCCACACCGCGGTGCTCATCGTCGGAGATTTCACGGCTCGAATCGGAGACCCTTCGGGAAAGAGCGAGACTCGCCCGCAGCTGTCGGCGGAACAGGTCAAGGCATATGCGGAAGCCGTCTTCGACCAGCTCTACGACATCCTGTCCAAGGACAATCTCGAGATCCGCTACAACTCGGAGTGGTTGGAGCCGCTCAACCTCAGCGACATCCTCAAGCTCACATCCCATTACACCGTGGCGCGCATGCTGGAACGAGATGACTTCTCGAAGCGGTACGGAAGCCAGCAGCCGATCTCGTTGATCGAGTTCATGTATCCGCTCGCGCAGGCGTACGACTCCGTTGCGGTCGAAGCCGATGTCGAACTCGGCGGCACGGATCAATTGTTCAATCTCCTGGTCGGACGCGACATTCAGCGCGCCTATGGCCAACGTCCGCAGATCGCCTTGACAATGCCGCTTCTCGAGGGACTCGACGGCGTGCAGAAGATGTCCCAGTCGCTGAACAACTACGTGGCGCTGAGGGAGGCCCCGGAGGAGATGTTCGGAAAGCTAATGAGCATCCCCGACGAGTTGACCGCGCGCTATGCATCGCTGGCGGCGAACCTCGAAGGCGATGATTTGGCGGAGATCGAGGCCGCCGCGCGCAAGGGGGGGCCGGAGGCCGGTGATGCCAAGCGGCGCATGGCGCGCGCTGTCGTCGCTATGTATCACGGCGAAGACGCCGGGCCCGAGGCCGAGGCCGCGTTCGATAGGCGATTTGTGGAGCAGGCGGTACCCGAAGACATCACGGTGGCTGAGATCCCGCCCGACGCCGTTGATGGTGACCGAGTGTTCCTGCCGCGGGTGCTTGCCGAGCTCGGCCTCGCGTCCTCCCGCAGCGATGCCCGCCGCCTCATCGAGGGTGGCGGCGTCAAGATCAACGGAGATACGACTGCTTCCGACGATGTCGCTCTGAGCGAGCTACGGGGGGCGGTCCTGCAGGTAGGCAAGCGCCGCTTCGTCCGCCTCCAGGGCTAGCCCAGAACTCCTGTGAACAGGATGGCTCAAGGCGGAATAGCGTCGTGTCGATGCTGGTTGTAACGATTGCCGGAGACGCCTCCGGCGCCCCCTGACTGTGCTAAATTGGGGGAGCCCTTCGGGGCATGTACGTTGTCATGCTCGCCTTCCGGTTCGGAAGGTGTGCGCGAAGAGAACAGGAGAGCTGCATATAGGCGCCTGAGCCGAAGACCCAGGTACCTCATCGCTCGCCGGTGTCTCTTCGCCGGCGTTTTTGTTTGCCCAAACCACGGGCGCTCGACCTGGCTACAGCCAGGATCTCGGGCCCGGCAGGTGGGAACGCTCTTTGAGAACTGAACAGTGTGCCTGCCGAGAAGCTCAGATTCTTTCTTCCGGACTCAAGCGTCGTCTTCGACGCGCGATGAAGGAGGAGACGGAGAAGAGTGGATCGGAGATCAGTGTGCGAACCCAGTCAAACCTGAGGACTTCCTCGGAAGTCTGAAGCTTTGACGGAACGTACGAAATAAATCTGGCAGACGCTTTTGAATGCTTCTGCAATCAAAGGTGTTCGCTTTGATCAGCATCAAATCTCTACGGAGAGTTTGATCCTGGCTCAGGACGAACGCTGGCGGCGTGCTTAATACATGCAAGTCGAGCGAGAACCTACTGAGGGGTAACCCTCGGTAGGGGAGAGCGGCGAACGGGTGAGTAACACGTGGATAACGTGCCCCAGACTCTGGGATAACAGCGGGAAACCGCTGCTAATACCGGATAACCCTGATAACCCGCATGGGTAGTCAGGCAAAGAATTTCGGTCTGGGATCGGTCCGCGGCCTATCAGCTTGTTGGTGGGGTAACGGCCTACCAAGGCTCTGACGGGTAGCTGGCGTGAGAGCGTGACCAGCCACACTGGGACTGAGACACGGCCCAGACTCCTACGGGAGGCAGCAGTAGGGAATCTTGCGCAATGGGCGAAAGCCTGACGCAGCGACGCCGCGTGTGGGATGAAGGCCTTCGGGTTGTAAACCACTTTCAGCGGGGACGAAGCCCTTTGGGTGACGGTACCCGCTGAAGAAGCCCCGGCCAACTACGTGCCAGCAGCCGCGGTAATACGTAGGGGGCGAGCGTTGTCCGGATTTATTGGGCGTAAAGAGCGCGTAGGCGGCCGTTCACGTCGGATGTGAAAGCTCAAAGCTCAACTTTGAGATGCCATTCGATACGGAACGGCTAGAGGCAGCTAGGGGAGATTGGAATTCCTGGTGTAGCGGTGAAATGCGCAGATATCAGGAGGAACACCGGTGGCGAAGGCGGATCTCTGGGGCTGTTCTGACGCTGAGGCGCGAAAGCTGGGGGAGCGAACAGGATTAGATACCCTGGTAGTCCCAGCCG
>DATADF010000328.1:0-6135 GCA_036258695.1 Actinomycetota bacterium | reverse complement strand
GGGCAGCCATCCGTGAGGCTGCCCCCAACTCCGGCTCCCAAGTCCCCTTCCCTTACGCGCATTCTGATGCGCGCCGGCTCGGTAAACCAGTGTCAGATCGGTGACAGGGCGAGGAAGCTAGAGCTTCGCGCTCCTGCGAGGCAGCCTTCGGCTAAATGACCGCCCCGATGCGGGCGAGGGTCTCGTTCCGCCCCAGGATCTCCAGTGATTCGAAAAGCGGCGGAGACACCAAAGTTCCCGTCACCGCCGCTCGGATTGGTTGAAACGCTTGCTTGGGTTTGAGGTGCCTGTCCTCCGCCAGACCACGCAAGGCCGACTCGATGGAGCTCGCCGACCAGTCGTCGAGCGAGCCCAGCGCGGACGCGACCGCCTGTAGATAGTCCCGCTGGCCCTCGAGGGCGCGCTGCGCCTTCTCGTCGGGCGATACGGAGTCGAACAGGAAACGGATCATCGGGATCGCTTCGTCGAGGCGCTTCAGCCGCTCGACGATCAACGGTGCCACCGCTTCGAGCCGGCCGCGACCGGGTTCTCCATCGACGGGCAAGCCGGCGTCACGAGCGAACGGAGCCAGCCGTTCGGCGAGCTGAGGTGGGCTGAGAGAACGGATGTAGTGGCCGTTCAGCCACTCGAGCTTGGCGACGTCGAATGCGGCAGGGTTCTTGCCCACCCGCTCCAGGGAGAACTTCTCGACCAACTCGTCGCGTGCGAAGAGATTGGTCTTGTCGTCGTACGACCACCCCAGCAACGCTAGGTAATTGACCATCGCCTCGGGGAGAAAGCCCCGCGCGCGATAAGCGGCCACCGATACGTCCCCCCAGCGCTTGGACAGCGGTCGCCCGCGCTCGTCCACCAGCAGAGGGAGATGCGCCCAAACCGGCATGTCCGGGGCATCCAGCGCCTCGCGCAGCAGAATCTGACGCGGCGTTGCCGCCAACAGGTCCTCTCCCCGGATGACATGTGTGATGTCCATCAGTAAGTCATCGACGGCCGCGGCCAGCATGTAGGTCGCAGTTCCATTGGAGCGGACGATCACGAAGTCGCTGATCTGCGCGCTCTGTGTCGCGACGCGACCCCGCACGACGTCCTCGAAGACGATCGTGCGATCGGCAGGGACCGCGAAACGCAGCGAAAAAGATCTCCCTTCGGCCTCGAAGGCGGCGCGCTCGGCATCGGTGAGGTTGCGACAGCGACCGCTGTAGCCCGGCGGCCTTTTCTCCGCCTGCGCGCGTTTACGTTCTGCCTCAAGCTCCTCGGGCGTGCAGTAACAGCGATAGGCCGCACCCCGATCTAGCAATCTGGTCGCGGCCGACTCGTACCGGTCCGATCGCTGGCTCTGTACGTACGGTCCGTGTGGCCCGTCTGCGTCCGGGCCCTCGTCCCATTGGAGGCCGAGCCACCTCAGATCGGCGATCACTCCCTGGAAGGCCGCGGGGTCGGTGCGGCTGGCGTCGGTGTCTTCGACGCGAAGGACAAAACTGCCGTCGTGTTGGCGCGCGAAAAGCCAGCAGTAGAGAGCGGTTCTGGCGTTGCCGACGTGGATCGAGCCGCTCGGAGCCGGCGCGATGCGAGTCCGTACCTTCACGACCGAGTTTTGGCCGGCTGGGGGACGCGTGAGAGCCGCAGTGATTCCCGCTAATGAAGTCGGAACAACATCTTGTTGCGACCGACCTCTTGAAGTCGTTCGACATTCCCGGCCTCATCGGTCGCGCGCACGCGAACGACATAGCGACCGTCGGGGAGGTTGCGAGTGAAGAGGTACTCCCACGTCCCCTTGCCCTCAGCTCGGAACCACAGTGTGTCGCCACAGTCGCGCGACACCAGTGTGCTCCCGTTCCACCATCGGCACCCATTCCGACCCCGGCGTTTGAGAGCGAGTTCGACGAACCGGATGAACGACGCGCCATCGGTGGAGGTCCCACGGATCCTGTGGAACCGCTTGTTGTTGAGCGTCACACTCGATGACGGCCGCGCGATGATGCTCCGCGGGCGGCCGCGGTCGAGAACCTCTACTCCGTGCACGAGATTGCCGCCGAGCTCCGCCACTGCTACGTCCGGACCGTCCACAATCGCCAGCTTGCCCACCTGACGCAGCGCGACGTAGACCTTGCCTGCGAGGAAGTCGAGTTGATCTGGAGTGTCACCGGTCTCAGGCGTAACGTCCATCGAAACCGCGGTGACAGTCTGAGCAGCACCCGTGATGTCCACCGTTATAAGTGACTCGCTGCCCCGAGCCGTTACGTAGGCAAGATCGGCGTCGGGCGAAACGGTGAGGCCGTGCACATCGCTTCCCTGCACCCGCAGCAACTCGGTCAGCGAATCGTTGGAGCTATCAAGCCGGGAGATCACCCCCTCCGGCGAGCCGGCACCTCCATTGGAGCTGACGAGCACGTCGCCGTCGGGAAGACGGTGCATGCCGCATTGGACCGCTCCGGGTGTCGCGATCTCGTTACCTACTTGGGTGAAGCTCCCGACGTCGACGACTGCTATGCCGTCCGGAGCTAGCGACACATACGCTTTGGAGCCGTTCTCGCTGAAGACCGTGCAGATGGGCGACTTCGGCAGAGTGAGGCTTCTCGTGCCCATGGTGAGGGCACCCGTCTGCGTGTCGACGTCGATCTCATAGAGAGTCTTGTTGGCGATGTGCGCGGCCCAGAGCTTCGTTCCGTCCGGCGTCGGAGCAGCCTGGTGCGTATTCGGCGGCGACGTACCTTGATTTCCCGGGATCGTGATGTTTCCGACGATCGTGCGATCCGACGTGCGTATTGAAGTGACCGCTCCGTTATTGACGCTGGCGACGTACGCGTATCTGCCATCCGGCGAGAAATTGATCAGGTGGGGCGCATCGCCTTGGCCCGCGAGATCGATCTCACCCGCCGGCACATCCTCGAACGTCAACACATGGATCTTGTCCAAGGCTTGGTTCGTGACCCAAACCTCACTCTGGAGAGTCTCCTGTCCTCTCGTCGGCAGGCCCGGAAGTAGGCCTGCAGAGACAACGATCACCAGCAGGACGACCGCTCGTGCACCAACTCTCGACCGCCTACGCAACGTCAGCATGACTGTCCCCCCTGATTAGACGTCGACGAAGTCAAGCCAGTCGAAGTACTTCTCGTCTTCGCCTTTGACAATTGCGAAGTATTTCTGCTGCAGCGTCTGTGTGATCGGACCGGGGTCGCCGATCACGCGACCGTCGATCTCGCGCACCGGGGTGACTTCGGCCGCGGTCCCGGTGACGAAGATCTCCTCGGCCGTGTACAGATCGGCACGGGTTAGGGGACGCTCGAAGATAGGCATCCCGAGATCGGCCGCGATAGTCATGATCGAGTCGCGCGTAATCCCGGGCAACGGTCCGGCGATCAGCGGAGGCGTCAGGATCTCGCCGTTCACGACGATGAAGACGTTCTCGCCGGTCCCTTCCGAGACCTGCCCAAGTGGGTTCAGAACGATGGCCTCGTCGAAACCCGCGTGCACGGCCTCGAGCTTCGCCATGGACGAGTTGATGTAGGCCCCCGTGGCCTTCGCCGACGGCGGAATGATGTTCGGGTCCTGCCGGCGCCACGACGAGATCGTCATTCGCACACCGTTAGAGAGGGCGTCCTCTCCCAAGTAGGTCCCCCACGCCCACACCGCGATCGCGACGTCGACGGGATTCTTCTCCGGGTTGACGCCCATCTCTCCACCGAAACCCCGGTACGCAATCGGGCGCACATAGCAGGAATCGAGCCGGTTGACCTTGATCAGCTCGTGAGTTGCCCGTCTGAGGTCCTCGACGGAATAGGGGATCTCCATCATGAAGATCTTGCCGGAGCGATCCATGCGCTGAAGGTGATCGGTCAGCCGGAAGACCGCGGGCCCGCGCGATGTCTCGTAACAGCGGATGCCTTCGAAGACTCCGCTTCCGTAATGAAGCGCGTGGGTGAGGACGTGAACAGTCGCGTCCTTCCAGTCGACCAGCTTCCCGTTCATCCAGACTTTGTCGACCGGCTGGATCGGCATTGATCCCCTTTCTTGCTAAAGCGCTGCCGGAGCCTACTCCGCAACAACCACCGTGCGAGCGTCGCGCAAACGGGCCTTTGCCACGATGTCGTCCAGGACATCTTGCGGGATTGGCGAGTCAACCGCCAAGGCCATGAGGGCCTCGCCGCCCTCGCTCTGCCGCCCTACCTGCATGTTCGCGATGTTTACTCCGGCATCGCCGAGAAGCGTTCCAACGATCCCCACAATGCCCGGCCTGTCCTCATACCGGAAGAACGCCATGACGGGCGCGAACGCCATGTCTATGTCGTACTCGTACACGCGCACCAGACGTTCGGTGTCCTTCTTTCCGACGAGCACGCCGCTCACCGCGACCGTCTCCCCCGGGCTGGTCGCGCGCGTTTGAAGCAGATTGACGTAGTCCAGGGAGTGAAGCGACTTGCTCTCCTCCCAGGTGATCCCGCGATCTTGGGCGATCAGTGGCGCGTTAACGAACGTCACCGGCTCGTGCACCACGCTTGCGAACGACCCCTTGAGGCCCGAGAGAGTCAACGCGCGCGTGTCGTGATCCGCTATGGCTCCGTGGTACTCGAAGCGCAGCGACTCAATACCCTGACCCGCGAGAGCGACAGCGAGCTTCCCGAGAAGCTCGGCGAGCTTCATGTACGGCCTTACGGCCTCAGAGATGTCCGGCCCCACATCGATGTTCACTGCGTACGGCACGAACTCACCCCGCAGAGCCAGCAAGACCTGTTCCGCGATCGCCACACCGGCCTTGTCTTGAGCCTCGGCCGTGGCTGCACCGAGATGGGGCGTCACCACGACATTCGGAAGGCCGAACAGGGGATGGTCGGTCACGGGCTCCGTATCGAAGACATCCAATGCGGCACCGGCGACGCGCCCGTCCTTCAGTGCGGCCATTAATGCGTCCTCGTCGATGAGGCCTCCGCGGGCGGTATTCACGATTCGTATGCCCGGCCGCACGAGCTGAAGCTCGCGCTCCCCGATGATGCGAACGGTGTCCGGCGTCTTCGGTAAGTGGATCGTAAGGAAGTCGGATCGCTTGCAGACCTCCGCCACGCTGGAGACGAGCTCGGCCCCCATCTGACGCGCGCGGGCAGCGGCGACATACGGATCGAAAGCGATGAGGCGCATGCCGAATGCGCTAGCTCGTTGAGCTACGAGTGTGCCGACGCGGCCCAGCCCGATGATCCCCAATGTCTTGCCGTGAAGTTCGACGCCCTGCCAGCGCTCGCGCTCCCACGATCCTGCGGACAACGCGGCATGCGCCGCGGGCACGTTGCGGGCCTGGGCGAGCAGCAACGCCATCGTGTGCTCCGCCGCCGAGAGGATGTTGGACTGCGGCGCGTTGACGACGAGCACGCCGTGGCGCGTCGCCGCGTCGACGTCTACGTTGTCGAGGCCGATCCCGGCGCGGCCGATCACCTTGAGGTTCTCGGCTCGCTCGATCACCTCTGCATCCACCTTGGTCGCGGAGCGAATCAATAGAGCGTCGTAGTCGCCGATGATCTTCAGAAGGTCGTCGCGCGACGCCCCCAGACGCGCATCGACATCCATGTGCTCGCGCAGACGCTCGAGGCCCGTCTCCGAGAGTCGCTCTGTTACCAGAACTTTCATTTACGCATCGTACCGACCACACACCGGCAAATTTCCGGCTCCAGTACCGGAATCCGGTACCCCATCAGGAGATTTCATCGAGTGATGGCGTCGAGCACGTAGTCGATTGATCGCGTGAGGAGTTCCACGTCCTCCGGCTCGATCGCGGGATAAAGAGCCACTCGGATCTGGTTTCGCCCGAGTTTCCGATATGGCTCGGTGTCCACAATTCCGTTGGCTCGCAGGATCGCGGCCAGGCGCGCTGCATCGATCGATTCGTCGAAATCGATAGTGGCCACGACGTTGCTGCGCTTGGACGGATCCGACACGAACGGGCCCGCGACGTCACTCTTTTCCGCCCAGGCATAGATGATCTGTGCGGAGCGCGCGGAGCGCCCACAAGCCCACTCGAGCCCACCGTTGGCAAGCATCCACTCCAGTTGTTCCACGAACAAAAACAGCGTGGCCAGCCCCGGCGTGTTGTACGTCTGGTCCTTGCGCGAGTTCTCGAGCGCCAGCGACAGGCTGAGAGAGGGAGGAACG
>DATADF010000327.1:0-3242 GCA_036258695.1 Actinomycetota bacterium | reverse complement strand
ACGTGGCAGGAGATCGACGAAGCCTCGTCACCGACTCATGGCGTCATCGGTGTGGGCAACAACAACGGCGTGCTCGACGCCGGAGAGCTGCCGTTCATCAGCAGCGTGGTCATGAATATGCGGGTGGTCAAGGGTGACGCGTCTGCGAACTTCTATGCGCGCGCCCAGCTTCGCAACAACCGTTGAGGAGACAGGCATGACGAGTCCGAGGAACGAGCGAGGGGCCGCGATGGCCACCGTCGTGTTCGTCGGAGCGGCTCTCACCGTGTTGACATCGACGGCCGTCTTCGTGACGGTCCAGGACTATCGCGCGGGCACCGACGATCGTAAGGCGACCGAGGCGCTGGCCTACGCCGAGGCCGGAGTCGACCGCATGATTCAGTACCTGAGAGCCGGTCCCGGAATCAACTTCGGCGTCCTCCGGCGCAAGGGCTGCGAGGACCCGAAGCTGACCGTGCCCCAGGGCAGTCTCGGATCCGGAAAGACGTTCGACGTAACGCTCGAGGTCTTCGACCCGTTGGCCTCGACGGCAGCGAATCGCTTTCCCATCCCGCCCTCGAGCGGTGCTTGCGCGACGCGCTCCTCCGATCCTCGTAGGGGGCAGTTCTTTCTCATCACCTCCACGGGCCAGCATCCCGCCAGCAAGCGCGTGGTCCAGCAGGTCGTCCAAGTCGGAGTTCGGGCGCTCCCCATCGGTCTCGTAGGCGACGACTTCGACACTAACGGCACGCCCGATATAACAGGGATCAGCATCATCGCGAGCGGGGACGTCTTCAGCCGGGACAAGCTCGACCTCGACGGCCTCGATGCCTACTACACGCTGGAGGACTTCTGGCCGGGCGCAACGTGGCCGGCGGGAGTCAGCGGGAACAGCCGAGTTCCCGCAGCCGCGCACGCGGTGGGCAGGCTCGTCGTCACACCGAACAAGGACGAGTTCCCCCCCAACCCGAATTGCGGAGCCAACAAATCGGGAAGCAACAAACAGTCGCTGTGGGACTCGGACGGCTCCGCAGGGTCGGGCCCCATATCGGCGCCGTTGCCGACGGCGTGCTCGGGGCAGCCCTTCTATTCCGGAGCCTTCCCTCCAACCTCGAAGTTCACGCAAGCGGACTACGACCGCCTCGCGGCAGAGGAACTGACTCCCGAGGACTTCTCAAACATGAAGGCGTCCGCCATGGAGTTCGGTCAGTACTGTTTCATCCCGCTGAGCGGATCGTCCTACTGCATCCGCCAGGGAACCCAAATCGGCTACACGGAAGCCGTATCGCCGATCGTCTCCTCGGGTACGAATAACTTCGTCGCCTTCTACGAGTTCGAGGGTGGCGATCGATTCGCGAACGAGGTCAGGTTCAACGACTCGAGCGTGTGGTCGGCTCCGACGGGGTGCAGCACCGACCCGGCGGTCAACAAGTCGATGGTGCTCGTCGTTCGAAACGGAGGCGTGCGACTGGGAGGGAATACGAAGCTAAATGGGGCGATCTTCGCCGACGGCAATTTCGACTACACGGGCACTCCGAGCGTCAACGGGCCAATCAGTGCGGCCAACTTCTGGGTACGGGGCACAGCCAATTTCACTCTCGATCAATGTTGGGTTCAGAACATGCCGTGGTCGTTCTTGACGTTGACTCCCGTGCAGTGGAGCGAAGTGGATCGCTGAACGTCGTGCCGCGGCCTTAATTACAACGCTGTGAGTGTTAAAGGGCCCTAACGGCGGGACCGAAAGCAGAAGTTGACCAGTTCAGTCAACGATTGTTGGATGTGAGGCTCATTGTGCACCACGAGGGGTGCGGGCGGGAGACCCACAGAAAGGCGGCGCCATGGCCGGGGCTCGCTTGGATGACCTGCTCACCGTCGGTGAGGTGGCACAGATCATGCGGGTCTCGAACATGACCGTGTATCGCCTGATCAAATCGGGACAGCTCGCAGCCATTCGCGTGGGCAAGAACTACCGCATCCGGCGGCGCGACGTCGATCGTTACCTTTCTGAGCGGGCCGTGCGCATACAGGAGCAGGCGTGATGCGGGGTTCGGGCCTCGTGGGGCTTGACATCGGCACAAGCGGCGTGCGGGCGGCCCGCGTCACCAGAGGGAAGAACGGCAGCGCCCTGACTGCTTTCGCGCAGGTCGCCCTGCCCGAAGGAGTCGTCGTCGACGGAGAGATTCGAGACCCGGGCGTGGTCTCGGAGAGCATCGCCCAGTTGTGGAAGAGAGCCCGCCTTCGCACCAAGAAGGCGATCATCGGCGTCGCGAACCAGCGGGTGGTCGTGCGACAGGTCGATCTCCCCTACATGGAGGAGGGCGAGTTCCGGCAGTCTCTTCGCTTTCAAGCCGCCGACCACATCCCCATGCCCGTCGACGCCGCCGAGCTCGACTTCCAGATCCTCGACGACTACACGTCGGGTTCGGAGCGCATGATGCGCGTCCTACTCGTGGCGGCTGCCACGGACATGGTTCAGTCCTTCGCGGGCGCGGCGGCGGCCGCAGGCGTGGAAACCATCGGGATCGACCTTGCCCCCTTCGCCGCGGCCCGCGCCGTCAGTGCGACGGCGCGTGGGGAGCTCGGCGCGGATGGGGCCGAAGCCATTGTCGACGTGGGGGCCGAGGTGACGAACATCGTGGTGCACGTGGGTGGCGAACCTCGCTTCGTGCGGATCCTGACGCTCGGGGGGAGCGACTCCACGGCTGCCTTAGCGGACCACTTGGGAATCTCGATGGACGACGCGGAGGCACTCAAGATCGATCTCGGCCGTGGTATCGGTTCTGCCGTATCACAGCGCGTGCTGCGGGAGCGTGTAAGTACGCTCGTGGAGGAGATTAGGGGCTCACTCGCTTATTACGCGTCGAGCGACGACAGTCAGCACGTCGAGTCGGTCGTGTTGACCGGCGGCGGCTCGCTTACCGCAGGGCTTGTCGACCAACTAGAGAACGCGCTGCGCGTGCAAATAAGGCGGGCGCAGCCGTTCGAGGACATCGACGTGTCGAAATCCGGTCTCTCCCCTGAACAGCTGGAGCAAATCGAGCCCATGGCCGCAACCGCAATAGGACTCGCTACGGGGGCTCCCTCGCGATGATGCGGCGAATAGAGCTTTTGCCCCAAGCGTACTTCGAACAGAGACGCCAGCGCAGGGTGACGGCTGGGGTCGTCATCGCCGGTCTTCTGATTCTGACGTTGCTCATCGGCTACTGGATGACCCTCGGCAAGCCGCTGCTGTTCGTTGGCTATTCGGACTCCGAGGGTCATCC
>DATADF010000326.1:0-6111 GCA_036258695.1 Actinomycetota bacterium | reverse complement strand
CACGGATATCCGATTCATAGGTCTCGTTCAACGTCCTGATGTACACACCGATGGCGGGACTCCCAGGCGCGGCTCGTGGATCCTGGGCAAGACGAATGTCGAGATCGCGCTCGACCCCACCCCGAACCACGGTGAGCTCGACCTCGTCTCCCACGGCATGGTCGTCGAGCAGCGAGCTCACGTCGCACGTCGTGTTCACGGCTCGTCCCGCTATGGCTACGATTACGTCTCCCGGCTCCAACACCTTGGCTGCTGGAGAGCCGGGAACCGTGGCCGTGACGCGGGCTCCATCTACGGAGGGCCCCCCGAGTCCAAGGGCGCGCAGTGCGACGATCTCGGCCTGGAGTTTCGAGTCCGCCATCTCCTGCCGCTGTTGACGCTGCAGGTCCTCCAGCGAGCCACCGCCGGTGACCGCCTCGCGCGGCACGACTTCCTTGTCCGCGTCGAATTGGCTCGCAATCACCTCGAGCAATGTGACCTCGGTGTCGACGCTCACAGTGGTTAGAAGCAGTCGTCCCTCCGATGAATACGTCGGGGCGTTGTCGATACGAACTAGTCCCTCGACGCTTCGCACCGGACCCGGCAGATACGCAAAGAAGAAAGGAAGCGGAACGAGGACCGCGCCGATCGCCAACACGACGATCGCCCCGGTGACGACCACCCAGCGCCAGACGGTCCAGCCGGACACTTTTCGGATGCCGGGTGGGTCCCCGAGATCCCAAGGGTTTTGATTCACTACAAGAAAGAATGCCTCTAACGGTCGAGAAGCAGAGACTTCAGCGACGAGAAAGACTCCAGGCAGCGCCCGGCCCCCAGGACGACCGCCTCGAGTGGCTGCTCCGTGACCTGCACGGGGACGTCTGTCTCCTGTCCGAGCAGCAGATCGAGGCCGGCGAGCATGCCCCCACCGCCCGTCAGAGTGATCCCGTTGCTGAGCACGTCCTGGACCAGGTCGGGAGGCGAGGCGGCCACGCATTCAACGACGGCCGAGACGATCGCTCGGACCGGCTCTGCGATGGCCTCTCGGATCTCCTCCGAGGAGATCAGCACGTTCTTGGGAAGGCCGGATCCCAGATCCCGCCCCCGGAGTTCTGCCTTTTCCTCCTGTGCCAGCGGGAAGGCCGAACCAATCGACATCTTGATGCGCTCGGCGGTTCGTTCCCCGATCGCGATCGTGTACTCGCGGCGCACATAGTTCTGGATCGCCGCGTCGAGATCGAAGCCCCCCACACGCATCGCGGTGTTGGTAACGATGCCACCCATCGCGATCAGCGCGACCTCGGTAGTCCCACCGCCGACATCGACCACCAGGTTGCCGAGCGGCTCGTGGATCGGAAGACCAGCGCCAATCGCCGCGGCCATCGGCTCCTCGATGAGATGGCAGTGTCGTGCTCCGGCCGAGATCGTGGCCTCCTCGACTGCGCGTCGCTCCACCTCGGTCAAGGCACTCGGAACGCACACGAGGACGCGCGGACGCGAGAGTCGAGTCACCCCGGCGCGTTGCAGGATCAACCGGATCAGCTTCTCGGTGATCTCGAAGTCGGAGATCGCGCCGGAGCGCAGCGGCCTCACCGCCACGATGTATCCGGGGGTTCGTCCGATCATCTGCCATGCCTGCTCCCCCATAGCGAGAACCACCCCGGTCTCCTTGTTCAGCGCGATGACCGTGGGCTCCGCAAAAAGGATGCCGCGCTGCTTTTGGTAGACGAGTGTGTTCGCGGTCCCGAGATCGATCGCGAGGTCTCGGGCCACGAGTACCTGAGCTGCTAGAAGCTAGAGAGCCGCGCGGCTGCGCGACCGCCTGCGGGCCTCCAGGCGACGCTTCGCTGCGGCGCGGCGCTCTGGATCGAGCGGAGGCGGACGCCGGCCCGGGGCCGTCGAGATCCTGCGCGCTGCCGCACCGCGGGTGCGCTCCGGCTGCACGTTGGTCTGTATCGAAAGAAGTTCGAGGCTGCTCTTGAAGCCGTCCACCGTTTCGAGGTGGGCCCGTTCACGTCGCTGCTGAGACCACAACACCGCGATTCCCGCAACGGCCAGGACGAAGATCACTGCCAGGTACGCCAAATCACTCTCCCCTAAAGACTTTCGGCGCTCACAAGCGCGAGTTCTGTCTCGCGGCGCGCCTGCGACACCCTAACAGAGGGCGTCTCTCCCCCCTCAGTCGTTGCGGCGCAAGCGTGTGGCCAGCACCAATGCGGCTAGGCCCGCGCTGGTGAGCAATCCCTTCCTCAGCTGATCTCTTCTCGCCCGGGCTCTGCCGACCCGCACGTACTTCTGCGCCGTGGCAACGGCCGCCTTTAACGCGTCGCGGTTGGAGTGCTTCGCCTCGAACCCCGCCGCGCGCAGCTTGTCGACCGACGTCACCCACGGGTGCATCACGTAATGCAACATGCCTGCCGGAGCCTCGCCTACACCCGCGGACCAAAGCCGGTCCGTAAACGCAAATGCGATCGGCTCGGGGAGGTCCACGCGTCGCTTCTTGATGAGTTCGAGGACCTCGTCCGTCTCCAGCCAGCCCGGCGCGGCGAGGTTGTAGGGGCCGTCGAGGTCCTTCTCGATGGTCGCAAACAGCAGTGCATCGGCGACATCGTCCTCGTGAACGAACTGGAAGGGTGGGGAATACCCCGCGACGCCGACGGCGAGCGGCACCTCGAGGAAGTGGGACCACGCGTTGTCTACATGCGGGCCCATAACGATGGCCGGACGAAAGATGGCGACCTTGACCTTGGGGAACTCAGAGCGGAACTCCCGGACCACGTATTCGACCTCGAGCTTGTGCGCGGAGTAGGAGAAGTCGAGGTTTGCCCGCAGCGGAGACTCCTCCGTCAGTGGTACGTCGTTGTCGGGATGGGCTCCGTATACGACCGCCGATGAGGTGTAGATGACCTTCTTTACGCCTGCTCTGCCGGCGCAATTGAAGGCGTTCTGACTTCCGTTGACGTTGATGTCACGCATCGCCGCTTCGTCTCGAATGGGGTCCATCACGAAGGCGAGATGGATGAGTGTGTCGACGCCCGCGAGCCGAGCCTCGAGCGCGGCGTCTCGGACGTCGAGAGTGTCGAACAAGAACTTTGTGTGGAAAACAGACGGCGGCACTACATCGAATCCCAACACTCGTTCGACGCGTTCTTGCGAACAAAGTCGCTCAATCAGACGAGATGCGATGTATCCCGAGGCTCCGGTCACGGCGATCGTTTTCTTCGCAGGACGTTTAGCAGGCATCGGCGCAAAGTAACTGCGGAAGAAATCCCGGGCCGCTGGCCCTCTCGCTGGCGTCCGAAGCCGAAATGGGCCGCCGAACTTGGGACGCGTCCCACGCAACTACGATGGAGTGGATGAGCCAGGAAGCATTTGGGGACATCCCTCTCTTCCGAGAGCTTCAGAAGCTGCTCTCGGGAAGCAGCGGCCCGATAAACATGGAGATCGCCGGCCAGGTAGGCGTGGCGGTGGCCAAGCAGGGCTTCGTAGACCCCCCGCGTGACCGGGACCTGGAGCGGGCCTATGCCGACGCGGTGCACTCGGCCGAACAAGTTCTTTCCGGTTACACGCGTCTACCGCTCGCGCAACCCATGGAAGTCACGGGCTTCGGGCGAGGCAGCTGGGTCCGCTCGACTTTGGAGGCATGGCGCTGGCTGCTCGAACATCTGGCTCGACGATTCTCCGAAGAATTCGGCAAGTTCGCGGACGGCGATGAAGAAGCCGCTCCGCTGAACGCGGCTTTCGGGCAAATGGCGCCGCTGCTGTTCGGCATACAGGCCGGCTCGCTCGTGGGGCAGCTGGCGCGCGAGTCCCTTGCTCGATACGACTTACCGATCCCGCGCCGTGACGACGGCGATCTGTTCCTAGTGGCACCGAACGTCCGCCAGATCATCAAGGACTACGAATTCGACACGGATCAATTCCTGCAATGGCTGGCGTTGCGCGAGGTGGGGCGGCACCTCTTGATGCAGAGCGTGTCCTGGTTGCCGCGATACACGAAAAATCTGTTGGTCGCGCTCGTGGACACGATCGAGTTGGACGTGGGCGACTTCGAGCGCCGCCTCATGGAGCTACAAACCAAAGGAATCGAGGCGTTGCAGGAAGGCCTGGACACCGAGGACCGCATCCCGCTCGTCGACAGCGTTCAACACCATCAGGCACAAGAGCGGCTTCACGCGCTGATCGCGGTGGTCGAGGGATATGCGACCCATAGCTTCGAAGCAGTGGCGCAACAGATGTCGCTCGATGATTCGCGGATACGCGAGGCAATGGTCCGGCGGCACGCGAGTCCGACAGAAGGGGAACGCGCTTTAGCCGGTGTCCTAGGAATACAGATCGACCGCGACCTCGCCACTTCCGGCGCCACCTTCTGCGCCGCCGTGACGAAACTGAAGGGCTTGCAGGAGTTGAACCGTGTATGGGACGCGGCAGATAACCTTCCGACGCTCGCCGAGATCAAGGATCCGTTCGCGTGGATGGAACGACTCGCCGAGCACTCCGAAGAATCTCTCTGATCTCTGCGAACCAGCGCCTCGGCCAGTGACGTTGGCAAGGCACTAGATGGACGAGCGGCTGCGCCGGGCCGCAGCCCTGGCCATCGGGTTCATGCCCGAAGAGGAGGGCCTCGCCCTATACGAGGCCGCATGCGTAGGACTGCCCCATGGTCCGATCCTGGAGATCGGCAGTTACTGCGGCAAATCGACGACTTACTTGGCGGCCGCCGCTAGAGAGGGTGGCGGAGTCGTCTATTCGATCGATCATCACCGTGGCTCCGAGGAGCACCAGCCAGGCCAGCAGTATTTCGACCCTCGACTCGTGGATCCCACGACGGGGCGGGTGGACACCTTGCGGGCTTTTCGGTGGCACCTGGAGGCCGCCGAGATTCAGGATGTTGTGGTTCCGATCGTGGCCCGGGCCGAGACCTTGGCCCCCGTCTGGGTCAAACCACTCGGTTTTCTGTTTATCGACGGCAGCCACAGCGCCGAGGCCGCACATCGGGACTACGAGGGTTGGGCACCGCACGTGGTGCTTGGAGGACTGCTGGCCATCCACGACGTGTTCGAGGACCCCGCCGCGGGCGGGCGTCCGCCGTACGAGATCTACCGGCGCGCCCTCGACTCGCGTGAGTTCGGAGAGATGCGGGCAGTGGGTTCGTTACGAGTGCTACAGCGGGTCCGCAAGTCGCTGCGCGGCATCTAAGTTCACGTCGGCCTCCTCTGAGACCTCAAAGAGCCCGTGCGTGGGGGTCCTTGGATTCAGGCTCGCGTCGGCCAGAATGACCGCTCCGGCACACCAGGTGGGGGCTTCGCGCGGCCACACGGTTCCATCGGGCCACGTTGCGCCGGTCCAGTAGGACCCAGTCGGCGTCCGTAGATGTTGCAGCCAGTCGAACACCAGTTCCGCTCGTTCGTCGTAGCCGGCGACGCTGAGCGCGATGACTAGCTCCGCCGACTCCCCTGCGGTCACCCACGGACGCTCGGAGACGCAACGGACACCGCGACCCTCAATGACGAAAGTTGCCCAGCCTTCGTTAAGGCGCCTGCGAGCCGCCTCCCCCCTCAACGCACCGGCCAGTACCGGGTAGTACCAATCCATAGAGAAGTTGTCCTTGGGGATGAACTCGCGGTCGCCACGGGCCACCGACGCACGCAGGGATTCGGCGGCGAGTTCCCACTCCGGCTTGGCGAGCCCCAGCTCGCCGGCGATCGCGATCGCGCTGCGAAGGCTGAGATAGATACACGCCGACGAGGTTCGCAGCCCTGCCGGCCACGCTCGATAGGCAGCGTCCCGCGCCCACGCGATCTCTCCGCTCGGAAGCTGGAGGGCGAGAACGAATTCGATGGCCCGCTCCACCGTCGGCCACATCTCGATCAAGAAGTCGATGTCCCGCGTGTGAAGGAAATGGTGGTGGCAACCGGCCGCCACGTAAGCCACGAAATTCGCATCCAGTGTCGCGTCGGTTGGGCGGCCATCGACGTAGGCAGCGCACCATGCTCCGTCGGTTCTTTGAATGGCCGCGAGCCATCTATAGGCCGCCTCGGCTTCACGGGCAAACCCACACGCGTCCAAGGCCATTGCGCTCTCGACGTGGTTCCACACATCGAGTCGGCCCCCAGGCCACCAAGGGATCGC
>DATADF010000325.1:0-2963 GCA_036258695.1 Actinomycetota bacterium | reverse complement strand
CGCGATGGATACCGAAACGATTGCAAGGTCTGCAACCTGGCCGCTAAGAAGAGACGCTATGAAGCGGACCCAAAGTTGGCAATCGCACGAGTGCAAGCGTGGCGCCGTCGAAATCCCGAGAAGTACAAGGCTTGGCTGCGCAAGAATCTGGCCGCGAACAACGGTCGGCGACGAAAGAAGGAGCGTGAGGGGCACCTCCGCCGCATGTATGGCCTCACCGCTGCGGAGTACGACTTCCTCGTTCAAACTCAGAGTAACCGGTGTGCGATCTGCGGAAGACAGGATCCGCGTGGACTTCACGTCGACCACGAACACCAGACGGGAGCTATCCGTGGACTTCTCTGTGGCAGCTGCAATAGGGGGCTCGGCCTTTTTGGAGAAGACCCCAAGCGCTTGAGCCAAGCACAGGTCTATCTGTCGCGAAAGCAATTCCCGCTGGGCGCCGGTGGAAAGCACACAGGAAAACCGTGAACTCGGACTTTTCCCGTGACCTGCTGCGCATGCCGTTGCACGGCCCCGGCCCCTCCTTCTCGGACATGCTCAAGACCCAGGCCCCCGAGGCCCTGCAGAGCGCGCAAACTCCCGGCGCCATACAAGTCACCGAGGGTACGACGGTCCTTGCGCTCCGCTTCGCGGACGGGGTCATCGTCGCCGGCGATCGACGGGCGACTGAGGGTTTCCAGATTGCGCACCGCTCGATCGAGAAAGTCTTTCCGGCCGATCACATGTCGGCCGTCGCCATCGCCGGAGCGGCCGGCCCCGCGGTAGAGATGGTGCGGCTCTTCCAGACCGAGCTAGAGCACTACGAGAAGCTCGAGGGCGACCGGCTCACTCTCGAGGGCAAAGCCAACAAGCTCTCGCAGATGATCCGCGCGAACCTGCCCGCCGCGATGCAGGGACTCGTCGTGGTCCCGCTGTTTGCAGGCTTTGACGAAGGCCGGGGGCACGGCCGCATCTTCAAGTACGACGTCACGGGCGGGCGCTACGAAGAGGACGACTATCACGCGACCGGCTCGGGCGGAAAGGACGCGCGCTCCTCACTGAAGAAGCGCTTCAAGACGGACCTCAGTCACGACGAGGCGGTCAAGGTCGCCATCGAGGCTCTCTTCGACGCCGCCGATGAAGACGTCGGCACGGGCGGGCCCGACCTGATGCGGGGGATCTTCCCCACAATCCTGGCGATCTCTGCGGCCGGCACGGCCGAAGTGTCGGAGGACGAGGTCCGGCGCCTCTTCGAGGAGCTGATCGCCGAACGGCGCGAGCAGATGATGATGCCCGAGACGCACCCGGTCGACGTCCGACACTCGCGCGACGAGAGCTGAGCATGCCGCTCCCGTATTACGTCTCGCCCGAGCAGATGATGAAGGACAAGGCCGATTACGCGCGCAAGGGGATAGCTCGCGGCAAGTCCGTGATCGCACTCGAGTACCAGGACGGCATCGTGTTTATCGCCGAGAACCCGTCGGCGACACTCCACAAGATCTCCGAGATCTATGACCGCATCGCGTTCGCAGGCGTTGGGAAGTTCAACGAGTTCGAACAACTTCGTATTGGCGGAATCCGGTTAGTCGACACACGCGGCTATCTGTATTCACGCGAGGACGTAACCGCCAAGGCCCTCGCCAACGCGTACTCGCAGACGCTCGGCAACATCTTCACGGCAGAGCTCAAGCCGTACGAGTGCGAGATCCTGGTCGCGGCGGTGGGGGAATCGCCCGAGCAAAACGAGCTGTTTCATATCCTTTACGACGGCTCCGTCACCGATCGGCAGGGCTGGGTGGCAATGGGTGGCCAGTCCGAGGCCCTCAGCTCCCATCTCGAGACCAACTACAAGCCCACTCCGGTACTAGCCGCGGCCGTCGCGCTTGGGCACGGGACCCTGGCGACCGTCGAGGGGCGCGAGATCTCGGTCGATAACCTCGAGGTCGCGGTGCTCGATCGCACCGTAGCTCGGCGTAAATTCCGACGCCTTCCAGACGCCGAGGTGGCGAAACTCCTCTAGAGGGGCGGCGGCGCTCTTATCCTGAGTACATGGAGCGGCGCATATTCGGCACCGAGAACGAGTACGGCGTGACCTGCACCTTCAAGGGGCAACGCCGTCTGTCACCCGACGAGGTTGCGCGCTATCTCTTTCGGCGAGTGGTCTCCTGGGGTCGCTCGTCGAATGTGTTCCTCGAGAACGGCGCCCGGCTCTATCTCGACGTGGGGTCACATCCCGAGTACGCGACGCCGGAGTGCGACTCCGTCTACGACCTAGTCGTTCACGACAAGGCGGGGGAGCGCATCCTCGAGGGCTTGCTCAAGGCGGCGGAGGCCCGGCTGCGCGAGGAAGGCATCTCCGGCGACATCTACCTGTTCAAGAACAACACGGACTCCGCAGGCAACTCCTACGGGAGCCACGAGAACTATCTCGTGTCGCGCTATGGCGAGTTCGGCCGTCTGGCCGAGGTGATGATCCCGTTCTTTGTGTCGCGGCAGATCTATGCGGGCGCGGGGAAAGTCCTCCAGACGGCACGCGGGGCTCTGTTCTGCATCTCGCAAAGGGCGGAGCACATCTGGGAGGGCGTCTCCTCGGCCACGACCAGGTCGCGCCCGATCATCAATACACGTGATGAGCCTCACGCCGACGCGGAGAAGTACCGCAGGCTCCACGTCATAGTCGGCGACTCGAACATGAACGAATGGGCGTCGTATCTGAAGATCGGGGCGACGGCGCTGCTTCTGCGGATGGTTGAGGAGGGTGTCCAGATCCGCGACATGACGCTTGAGAACCCCATCCGGGCGATCCGCGAGATCTCACACGACACCACGTGCCGTCGGAAGGTGCGGTTGGCCAACGGCCGTGAGCTCTCGGCCCTGGACATGCAAAAGGAATATTTGGAGAAGGCGCTCCGCTGGGTCGACCACCGCGACGACCACGTGCTTAAGACGATTGCTGGTATGTGGGAGCACGCGATGACTCA
>DATADF010000324.1:0-13572 GCA_036258695.1 Actinomycetota bacterium | reverse complement strand
GCGATCCGGTCGCCGAACTTGTCCGCGATGCGGCGGTAAATCTCGCCGGTCCCACCCTCCGCCGGGAACATGAACAGGTTGTTGGGCCCCCATGCGACGTCGTCCTCTTCGAACACGATCGTGCGAAGGGCCCCCCTGAAGTCGACAACGCTCACCCGTTCGCCGATCCACTGCGATGCCATCCGCTCGGGCGGCGTCGCCCACACCTTGAAGTTGTAAGGCCGCATGAAGTGATGGGTAATGCCCTCGCCGAATACCGCCGCCATCCATGTTGCGAAGTCCGAATTCGGATCGCCGCCGGGAGCCTCGATGAGACCTAGCAGGCACTCATAGGCGACCTCGGCCGGCAGGTAGCGCAGGTTGTTCTGAAACGGGTAGGGCACCCAGCGATCGTCGAAGCGGATGTACGACGAACGCTCGTGGTGGTAGACCTCCTCGCCCATCGTCTCTTCCAGCAAGCGGTCGAACTCACCGAAGTGACTGAAGACGACGTGACCGCCTTCGTCCCACGTGAACCCCTGAGGATCGACGTGTGACGACGCGTGTCCGCCCGCGTAACTCCACCGTTCGCAGACGATCCAGTTGTTATGCCCCAAACGTTCGAGCTCGCGCGCGGCCCCCAACCCACAAGGGCCGGCACCGACGATCACAACTCTCGGCTGATCAGACATTTCCTTCTTTGCCCCTGACATACTCTGCCCGCGATGACCGAAAACGTTCCGACCATAGAGCTGCTGGGTGTGCGTTTGGCGCGCCTCAGCGCGGACGAGGCTCTCACGGAAGTGGAGAGGCTGTACGAGCTGGAGGCCCCGGCTCGGGTCTTCCACGCCAACGCGCACACACTGAACCTGGCGAGCGCGGACCAAGGCTACCGGGATGTCCTGAACCGCGCCAACCTCGTGCTCAATGATGGTAAGGGAGTGATGCTCGGCGCTCGGCTCAAGGGCAGCCGCTTCCCAGTCGATCTCAACGGGAACTTTTTTACGCCGCTGGTCCTCGAGCGATCCGCGGCACGCGGCTGGCCCGTGTACTTCCTGGGGGCCAAACCGGGGGTCGCCGAACGCGCGGCGGCACTGCTCGAGGAACGCTTTGAGGGGTTGAAGATCGCCGGCGTCCAGGACGGATTCTTCGCGGGGCGCGAGGCCGAGGTGATCGATGAGATCCAGACCTCGGGGACCGGCCTGCTTCTCGTCGGGTTGGGCAATCCCAAACAGGAGACGTGGCTCGACACCAATCTGGAGTCGACCGGCGCGCGCCTCGGGATCGGAGTGGGGGCGTTCTTCGATTTCATCTCGCAGGAGATCCGCCGCGCGCCGGCGTGGATGAACCGCATAGGCCTCGAGTGGTTGTTTCGGCTTGCCCTCGAGCCGCGCCGCATGTGGCGCCGATACATCGTCGGCAACCCCGCTTTCATCCGACGGGTGCTCAAGGAACGGCGATCGTGACGAAGACCCGAAAGCGCGCCGAGTCCTGCTTCATCATCGCGACGCGCAATCGCCCGCAGGAGCTTCTGATCACGGTTGAGAGCCTGGTCGGCCAGAGCGTCCTGCCGACGGAGCTCTGCATCGTGGACTCCAGTGACGAGACACCCGCCCGGGCTGCGATTGAAAAATTGTGCGAGGGAGTCGGGCTATCTCTCGACTACCACCACCCCGCGCCGCGTGGGCTCACCGTGCAACGCAACGTCGGAATCGACCGCACGTCGGGCGATCCTGTGTTCCTGATCGACGACGACGTGTGGATGGCCCCTGATTGCCACGAGCAGATCTTGGCCGAGTACGAGCGGTGGGGCGACAAGGTCGGCGGCGTCCGCGCCTCGCCCATGCGGCCTGCGTCTCCGCCGCGTATCTCCGTCCTGTGGCGCAAGTTGTTCGGAATCGGCGGCTGGTGGCCCGAGGCGAGTGGCCGCATGCGACGAGGTTTCTTCGTCGAAGGTGTGAGCGAGTCGGCGGGGGTGCGGAAGCTCGAGTACTTCAATGGCTGGTTCATGTCTTATCGGCGCGCGGTGTTCGACGATCTACGCTTCGACGAGGCCTTATCCGGATACGCGTATAAAGAGGACATCGACTTCTCCTACGCGGCGTCGCGCCGCTACACCTTGATCCAGACGCCTGCCGCCAAGGTCGATCACTTCAAGACCGCGACTCAGCGGATGTCGCCGCATCAGCTGCAACGTATGAACGTTGCGAACCAGTTCTACCTGCACCGCAAGCACATGCCGCAGGATGCGCGCCACAGATTGGCGTTGTGGTGGGCATTGGTCGGCCTGTTCACCCTCAATCTCGGCAAGGTTTTCCAGAAGCGCGATCCCGGCTATGTCACGGGGTTGGTCGTGGGCGCGTGGGAGCAAGCGCGCGGCAAGGGACTGGTCGACCCGGCTCTGGAGGGACAGCGTGGGAAGCCCGGAGTGATCGGGTGACGGCGGGGCCGCGGAGCTTGTGGATGGCGACAGTGCACCACGCGTGTCCGACTATCTGCGGCGGCGGGACGTGTCAATGAGCGAGCGGGTCGGCGGAGCGGCAGTCACTCCGACGGGAGCGAAGGCCCGCGATTACTGGTGGACGGTGTTCTTCACGGATCCGATCGCGCTGCCGATGGTCCGGTTCCTGGCGCGGCGTCGGTCGCTGAGTCCCAACCAAGTGAGTGTGATCTCACTGATCCTCGGCCTCTCGGTCGGGGTGTGGTTCTCGATGGGAACGCGGACCAGCCTGCTGATCGGGGGCGTCGTCTTCTATCTCGCCTTCGTCTTCGACTGCGTGGATGGCAAGCTCGCGCGCGCGCTCGACGAGCGCAGCCCGCTGGGAGCGGGACTCGACAGGATCTCCGACGGCGCCCGCCGCGGGAGCGCAGCGCTGGGCCTCCTCTGGGCACTGGCACGCTTGCCCTCGGGGGTGGTGACCGCAGGAGGCCCGGCTCCGCTCATGCTTGACGAGTTCCTTGATCGCGGGGCCCTGTATTTGATGATCGTGTATGTCGTGCTCGCCTATTACTTCCTCGAGGTCTCCGGGGCCCAGCGCGATGATGCCCCGACCGGTGCGCGCGGGCGGTGGTCCGCCGCTCTGGCGCGCCGCCGCCTGCTGCCGACGCCCGGGATGCCGGACGTACAGGCCGTCGTGTTCATCCTCGGCCCGATTACCGGTCTCATCGAGCCCGCGCTGATACTCGGGATCGTGATGGTGGCGGCAGGAATCGCGATAAGCGTGGCGCGCCGCATGAGGGCCGCGCCCTCGTGACGAAAGGTCCCTCGTGAACAAAGTGTTGATGCTCGGCCTCGACGGCGTTGGCTATCCAATGCTCGAGCCGGCGTTCGCCGCGGGGCACATGCCGAACCTCAACGCGCTGCTCGATCGCGGAGCCTCCGGCGTCCTCGAATCCACGATCCCGCCGTACACGCCGCCGGGATGGACATCGATCTTCACCGGAGTGAACCCGGGGCGTCACGGGATCTTTGGATTCACCCTCGGCAACATCCAGCGCAGTCCCGAGCTGGTCAGTCTCGGCCGAGTCCAGGCCCCGGCGATCTGGAATGCGTTGAATGCGCAAGGCATCCCCGTGGGCCTCTTCAACATCCCAATGACCTACCCCGCGCCCGCGGTGCAGGGTTTCTCGGTGTCGGGGATGCTGACGCCCGAGGGCGGAGGCGCAACTCCGGACAATTTCACTTATCCCGAGTCGCTCGCGGACGACATTGCGAGCGTCGTCGAGAGCTACGAGATCGACATCGAGGTCGATTACGAGAACGACTGGCGGTCGACCATTATCGAGGAGCGGCTCTCACGCAATCTCGCAGTCAAGCGCGCGGCCTTGAGCTTGCTGCTCGACCGACACCGCGAGCTGACCTTTCTATTCGCCGTTCTCGAAGCGCCGGACCGGCTGATGCACGTGCACTACAAGTACATCGATCCAACCTGCGAGCACTTCGGCCGGCCGGAGGCCGAGCCCATTCGGGAACGGATTTGGCAGTTCTTCGACGAGATGGACGACATGATCGGCGACCTCCTGGCGTGGGCCGGCTCGGAGGGCTACGTAGTCACGATGTCCGATCATGGGTTCGGGCCGAAGGACAAGAGCGTGAACATGAACGTGGCCCTGCGCGAGTGGGGCTTGCTGGCGACATCGACCGGAGCGATCGCGTCGTCGCAGGGCGCCCGCAGGCTGGCTCGTCGAGCCAAGAAGATCCTGCCCAAGACCGTCTGGAAGCGAGCTAAGTCCGCCGCTCACGGCACGATCGATTGGGAGCGTACGAAGGCGTTCTCGGCCCCCATCCCTCAGCAAGGCATCTACATAAACCTGAAGGGGCGCGAGCCCAACGGCATCGTCGACGAGTCCGAGTACGAGGCGGTTAGGGCCGAGATCATCGAGCGGCTGCATGCGCTCGTCGATCCCGACGACGGACGTCCCGTGGTCGACCGCGTCTACCGTCGCGAGGAAGTCATGACCGGTCCCGTCGCGGCCGAGGCGCCTGATTTGTTTCCGGTCTGCCGCGCTTATTCGTACGAGCTGTCCGACGGCCTCTACTCGCCCGATGTCCTGGACGATTATCGCGACCTGCCCCGCGGCTTTCACCATGTCGACGGGATCTTCGGGATCCAGGGGCCGGGCATCGAGCCGACCGGATCGACAAGCGACACGCCGCGTGCAGTGCTTTACGACATCATGCCGACGGCTCTCTATCTGGCGGGTGCCAAGATCCCCGACGTCGACGGTCGGGTTCTTACAGAACTGCTCCCGGCGACGATGCTCGCCGAGCGCGAACCGAAGATCGAGGCACTCGACCTTCCGAACGCGGGGGAGGGAGCTGCGCCGGCTCCGTACTCCGCCGAGGAGGAAGCTCAGATCGAGGAGTCGCTGCGCAATCTCGGCTACCTCTAGTTTCCGGCTGTAAGTCTTTGAGTCCTAGGGTGCCGTCATGGGAGTCCTCGAGACGGACAGGCTCCTATTGGAGCCGTGGGCCGACAAGCACAAGAATGACTTCGCGACCCTTGCCACCGACCCGGACGTCGTTCGTTACGTCGGTCGGGGCAAGCCCTGGAGCCGCGACCGTGTCGAGGAAGTATTCGTTTGGCAGAGCGCCCATTGGCGAGAACACGGTTTCGGGTGGCGCGCCGCCATCCAGACGGAATCGGGCCTCTTCATCGGGTTCGTCGGTCTGAACTTCCTTAGGCCCGAAGCAACCGAAACTGACGATCACAACCAGGTCGAGATTGGCTGGTGGATCCGGCCACAGTTTTGGAACCAAGGGTTCGCAACCGAAGGCGCGATCGCTCTGCGGGACGAGGCCTTCGAGCGGGTGGGACTGGATCGCATCATCGGTCGGTACCAATCAAAGAATGTGGCGTCGGGCCGAATCATGGAGAAGTTGGGCATGCGCTTCGAGCGCGACGCCGTCAGTTATGGCCGGCAGGTGCGTATTTACACGCTCAGTCGAGAGGAGTGGCGCGCCCGCCGAAGCGCTTCCCGAACCTGATCCTGTGGCCGTCACGGATGACTCGGATGCCCGCGATCACGTGTCTGCAGGCCCAACTGGTAACCGCAAAGCCGGGCCCGGCGTCCCATTTGGAGGTATAGCTGTTTCGACATCCCATGGGGGAAAGGGGAGAAATGGCTACTGCAGAGACAAGGACGCCGGGGCAGACCTTCGCCATGGTCTTTGGCGTGGTTTATCTCATCGTCGGGGTGGCGGGGTTCTTCGTCGCCGAGGAGTTCACCGGTGGATCGCCGGACGACAAGTTGATTCTGTTTCCGGTAAACCACCTGCACAACATCGTTCACCTCGCGGTGGGCGCGCTGTTCCTCTACGGATCGCGCACCGCTGCGCAGGCCAAGACGATCAACACATTGATCGGCGTTGTGTACCTGCTGACGGCGCTTCTGGGATTCACCGGGATCGAGCTGATGGCCGATCTCTTGAATATCCACAGCTCCGGTGACGCGGACAACTTCCTGCACCTCGTTTCGGGTGCGCTGGCCTTGTACTTCGGCACCGCCGGCGGAGGCGCGGCAACGGCAACTGCCTAAGTAGGAACTTCAAGAGAAAGGGCCCGCCGGTCGGCGGGCCTTTTTCTTTAGACTTTTTCTGCGAGCTCGCGGTCGACCGCGAAGATCAGCTCGGACTCGCCACCGCCGCGCTTCATCAGATAGGCAGTTGAGATATTGACGCCGCTCTCGGCCATCTTGCGGCAGTAACGGCCAAGCTCGCCCGGACGATCGTCCAAGGTGGCGGTGAGGACCTCACGCGATCCTTCTACTTTGAAACCGTTGGACGCCAATAACTCGGCGGCGTCTTCGCCGTCATCCACCACGAGATTGATCACACCTCGGCCGTCATGAGAAGAGGCGGAGAGCGTTTCGATGTTGACGCCCGCGGTCCCGAGCAACTCACCGATGTCCGCCAGGATGCCCGGCTCATCGTCCACGATGACGGTGATCTCTTCGAGCATGAGGAAAGCGTACTCCCGTTCGAAACGAACGTGTAGGGCCAAGTGCGCGGAGTGCGGGCAGTGGGTACGATTGGTCCCGACGCGACCGATCTCGGCTGCGGAGCCGGGCCGGTTTCTCTGTCGGCGCGGTCCTCTCACGATTTGAGTCGATGCCTAGTGCGCGCCCTCCGCGCTCATCACGGCCCGCAACGTCCGCACGAGGATCCACAGGTCGAGCGAGAACGACCAGTTCTGGATGTAGAAGAGGTCATAGCGAATGTAGTCCGCGAACGTGGTGTCGGTTCGACCGCTCACCTGCCAGAGGCCCGTGACACCGGGCTTGACCTTGAGCCGGTTCCGTACCCAGTCGTCGTATTGCTCGACTTCGCTCGGGATCGCCGGCCGCGGACCGACAAGACTCATCTCGCCGCGCAGCACGTTCCACAGCTGGGGCAACTCATCTATCGAGTAACGGCGTAGAACGCGCCCGGCGCGCGTGACGCGCGGGTCTTCCCGTAGTTTGAACAGCAAACCGGGGCCCTCGGACAGGTGCTCGAGCTCGGCTCTGCGGTTCTCGGCATCCTTCACCATCGTGCGGAATTTCCACAGCGTGAACAACCGGCCGTCGCGCCCGACCCGAATTTGCTTGAAGAAAACCGGGCCGGCTGAGTCCGACTTGATCCACACCGCAACCAACGCCAGGACCGGCGACAGAAGGACGAGGCCCAGTAGGGAGCCCACCAAGTCCATGGTCCGTTTCGCAGTGAGCTGTACGCGATTCATTCCCGTCCGTCGTACGTACAACAGTGGCACGCCGGCGACCGACTGGACAACGACGCGCGATGCCATCAGATCGATCGTCCCGGATGTGATCTGCAGATCGACGTCCTCGTCTTGCAGCTCCCACAGCAACCGGTTGAGCTTCGCTGCATCGATCGCGGAGGCGGCAACGAGAATCAAGTTCGCGTTGTGCTTGCGGACAAGGTCGTTAAGTTGGGTGGGAGTGCCGAGGATTGGATGCCCGTTCACGACCTCCTGGCCGGCGGGAACCACTTCGTCGACGAAGCCGAGGATGCGGTAGCCCAACCACGCCTCTCGCTCCAACATCCGTGCCACGGTTTTGGCTTCGTGGTTCGCCCCAAGAATGAGCGTCCGAGTTGGATCGCCGCCGCGGCGACGCATGAAGTGAAGCACTTTTCTTACGAGGAGACGCTCGCCGCCCACCACCAGCAGCCCCGATGCGAGCGCGAGCAACGCCCATCCGCGCGCCAGCCGTAGCTCAAGAAGTGAGTCGTTGATGAAGATCAAGACCGTGCCGGCCACGACACCGTGGAAGACCGCCTTGAACTCGTTGACCGGGCTCAGCACTTGGCGCGGCTCGTAGAGACCGTAGGCAGAGAACAAGAGCAACCACACGGGAGTCGAGGCGAGCGTAATCAAGGTGTAGTCGAGGTTTCGCGCGGGGGCCTCGTTCAGGATCTCGAACCGGATGATCGAGGCGATGAAAAGCGCGGACGAAACCGCCATTCCGTCGGCGATCATGCGCAGCGCTATCCGGCGCGCGCTGCGCGCTCGCCGCGGCTTGCGTTCGGGTAGCTCTTCGGCGTCGAGGGTGGCAGCCGTCTCAGCCAAGCGGAATCCTCCTAGATGTAGCCGAGACCCCTGAGCGCTTCCTCGATCTGCGCTTCTTCGTCTTCCGAGTACGGCGAGCTCTCGTCTCTATGCACTGATGATAGGGGGGCTCGGCTTCTCGGAGGTCTCTCTTCGAAAGTTTCCGGCACAAATGCGTCTCTCAGCAATCGGCCGTCAAGGCCATCCGGGATCTCGAGATCCGCCATGTAGAGAAGCGTTGGTGTGATGTCGAGGACCGACCCGGTGAGTTGCCCGGCCGAGCGCACACCCCGGCCGGCCACCGCCACTATCCCGTCGGGATGGTGGGCTCCGCGCGGCAGGTGGCGGAAATCACTCAACGGTTCCTTGTGGAACAACTCATCGTCGAGTTCGTAGCGGTGGTCTCGCAGCACAGGCAAGACGTCCGGCGCGCCTTCCAGCTCCTCTCCGTGGAAGACCTCCTCGCTCAGCCACACGTGGTCGGTGAGCGGCCGGTCCTCGGCGTCCTTGAGGGCGCGAAAGCGCGCGGCGATGTTTTCTTTCATCGCCTGTAATTCGGCCGGCGGGACAATGCCGTTCGGCTCGCGGCCGGCGAGATTCACGTAGATGCCTTGTTGCGGAATCGGCGAGGCGAACGCATAGGTTTTAGCCCAATCGATCGCTGCAAAGGTCTGCCCTTTGGCTCGCCGCGCGACCTTGGCGGGAAGGATCCGCTTAGCGATAGGGACTATCCGTCGAGCCGCTTCGGTCTGCATCAACCCGGCACCTGGTTTGAGCGCGAGTAGCCCCCACTGCTGGAGGAGCGTGTTGGTATGCACGCTGAACTCCCACGCCGTAAAGCCGTGATCGGAGCAGACGACGACACCACCGTCCGAGCCGGCGAAGTCGTCGACGAGACCGACGATGCGATCCATCACCGCGAAGCACTTCGCGATCGCCGGGCGTAGACGGCGACCCTCGGGGGTGTCGTAGAGCTCATCCGATGGGTCCATGTAGCGGTAGTAGACGTGCTGCAACCGATCCGGAGCTTCGAGCACTGCGAACAGCAAGTCCGGGGGGCGCTCGTCGAGCAGACGGTCGAGGACCGTGACGCGTTGTTGTAACGAGGTCAGCACCCGCCGACAGAGACCATCGTCACGCCAGTCCTGTTCCCAGTTCCCGCTGACGTCGCACAGGTAACCGGGTTCCCACGACTCCACATCCGACTCCAGCTCAACGGGCCACGTGTAACCCGTGCGCCGCTCCCCGTAACCTGGGGTGAGCATCCCCGACACCATCCATCCATCAAGTGCCTGGGGCGGATAGGTCAACGGCACGTTGTAGATGCCGGCGCTCGCCCCTTGTTCATTTGCCATCTCCCAGATGGTCGGCGCGCTGATGCGACCGGCATGCATGAGTTTCGATTCACTCTGCACGTTGCCGTCGACGAAGCCGTAAACGCCGTGGCGGCCGGGGTTCACGCCGGTTATGGCCGAGGTCCATGCCGGCGGCGTGTACGTCGGCACGGTCGAGGCCAGGATTCCCGAGGCCCCACGCGCCCGCAACGCGTCGAGACGAGGCATCACACCGTCTTCGATAAGTGGATCGAGGAGGTGCCAACCGGAGCCGTCCAGCCCGATCACAGCAGCTTTCTGAGTCATTCGGGCATCTTAGGTTGGCGGGGTTGGGATTCTGTGGTCAGTCCTTCCATAAACGTCGCACGAGCGCGCGCGCAGAGGATTCATTTAGATCGCTGGCTTCGAGAATCGTGAAGCGGCCGGGGCGGGTGTTGGGCGCGGCCAGCAACACGCGGACGACGTCGTCCATGGTCAGTCCCATTTCTTGCGGATGCTGAGGGAGTCCCAAGCGCGTCAGGCGGCTTCGGAATGCATCGCCATCTTCGCCGTACAACGCGACAGAGAAAATGCAGCCGAAGGCAACTTGCGCTCCATGCAGCGCTCGGCCCCCGTACAACTCGTCGATCGCGTGCGATATCTCGTGCTCTCCGCCGGAAGCGGGTCGCGACGTACCGGAATGGATCATCGCCATCCCGGACAGGACCAGTGCGTCGGCCAGACGACGTAGGAACTTCTGGTCTTTCATCGATTCGACCGGATCTGTATCGAGGTAGGGCTCGATGAGTTCGAAGGATTCAACCGAGAGGTCCCAAGCGCGCTGATCGCTGTCTTCTAGACCCCGTTCGGTCGCGAGGGCCCAGTCCCGCAATGCCAATGGGTTGGCGAGGAGATCGCCGATGCCGGCCTGCACCGAGGCGTTGGGGGCCCGTGACAACGTGGGCATCGAAAGGAACACGAGCCGCGGCGCGATCGCACCCAGGCTCTCGGCGACGTTGTCTTCGTTAGGCACGACGGCGACGGGGGAGCAGATCCCATCGTGAGACAACTGCGTGGGGACGCTGACGATCGTTAGCCCCGCCCGAGCTGCGGCGAGCTTCCCGACGTCGAGGCAGCGACCTCCACCGATGGTCACGATCGCGGCGGCTCCCGCGCGCTGAGCTCGGTGACCCGCTTCGGCGGCCCACTTCTGATCCGCGCTTACGGGAGGGCGTTCCGACTTGCCGGGGAGATTGCGCGCGAGGCCCTCCCCATGGCGCGAGCTGAGTACATACGGGTCCTCGATGCCCATTCCCTCCAGTTGGCGGGCCAGCTCGGTGCTTGCAGCCTCTTCGTCGTCTTCGGAGTCGAAGACGAGAATCTCGGGAAGATCCACCAGCTAGCTTGCGTCCGGGGATGTGAACAGGCCCTCGATCACCTGCTCTGCGGATGCGTAATCGGCCGGCGTATCGACCTCTGCATACTCACCCGGCCCCACTTCCGCGGCGCGCACGTCGACCCTGCCGATCATCTGCGCGTATATGTCCTCGTAGTAGAGACCTGTTGTCGCGCGCCATTCGGCATCCGTTGCCAGCTGGAGATAAACGCGCGCGGCGTCGCGACGCAACAGCGACACGCCGGCGTACTCACCGTGGCTTCGCACCAGCTTCAGGGACTTGCTGATAGCCGCTACCCGGGTGCCGTCCAGCTCCACGCGCATGTCCTCTTCATCGAGCCGATCGCGGCGTTGGACGGCAAGCACTAAGTCGCCCCACGACGACAGAACTCGTCCATATACCTCGGGACTGATGACGATGTCCGAATTGACGACGAGGACATCCGCACCTGGCGATTGATCCAGTGCTAGGCGGACGCTGTGGAAGTTGCCCCACGACGCGTAGCGCGCGTTGAAGACGAACGTGAGGCCTTCCTCGCCCCACTGTGCGGTCGCGGCTTGCGCGATTGCGTCCGGGCGGAACCCGGTGACGATGAGTAGGTCGGAGATACCCGAGCGCTTGAGCCCGTCCAGCAGATAATCGAACAGCGGACGCTGTGGCCCGATGGGCACGAGCGTCTTGGGGATGTCGGCGCCGATGCGGACACCCCGGCCGGCGGCGAGCAGCGCGGCCCTCACGGTTCCCACGACACCTCCAGAACCTGATCGTCGTCCAGGACGCGCTCCCAGCGAAGCACTCTTTCGTTACGCCCTCGCTCCCAGCCGGGGGCCTTCACATCGGTTGCGTCGCTCGGCAGTACGAGTTTCACGATGAGCGTCTCGGATCGCACCTTCGGCTGGTGCTGCAGTACGAGCCGGTAAACACGGCGCCCATCCTCCTCGACCACCACATCGGGGACGCGGTATTCGAAGCCGAGGCGTCCGGTCTCGCGAGGCGGTATCACCAGCGTTGCGGTCCATACCTTCTTGCCCCGCTCGAGATGTTCGGGGGGACCGGGGGCCCAGGCCCCGATAGGGAAGGGCTCATCGACGCGAGCAGGTGACGGGGTTGTCCACCCGATTAGCTGAGCCCGATCGGGCGCGTACACGTTGACCATCGGCTTGTGGTTCGGGCCGGAGTCGCCCATGTAATAGCGGGTCTGGGGCTCGAAGAGCCCGTTTGTGATCTGCACATCGGTCTCGTGCCATGCGTCGTCGCCCGCGATGCGAACCACCGTGCGGTGCACTTGTGTCTCGAAGTAGTTGAGCTTGTTGCCGCCGACGTTTTGCTGGACGACGGAGAAGTAATCGGAGTCCTTGGCCTCGTCTATGGCGCCGTCCCAATCCATGCGTTCGAGGAATTGTTGCTCCTCGGGATCCGCAAGCCAGATCTGCATGTGTTTTGACGCTAGCGAGCGCCCCATGCCGTCGACTAGACCGGTGGGGTAGTCGGGCCGCAGAACTCGCTCGTAGAACCCGTCGACGACCAGGCCGAGCGCTTTGCGCCTGACGGCCGCGATGGGATGAGTTGCGTACGCCTTGTAGAGCAAGTAATGAACGGCATTCTTTTCGGAGATCAGGTTGCTGAACTGCTCGGTTCGAAACGAGCCCACTCCGGGCAACAGATTCTTGAGCACGATCGGATCGACCAGGATGACGCCGTCGATGTCGGGAAGGTCGGGATCGGCAACCTGCGCATAGCGCACCGTCAGCTTGGCAGATAAGGGCCAATCGGGCGACCAGTTTGCGTTGCCGGCGCGCTGAGCGTCACCGACCCCGGCTACGTACCAGGCATCTGCAGGCAGGGGAATGTCGTATTGCGCCCGGTTCTTGTCGATCTCATAGATGGTGCCTCGCTCCTCCTCCGAGCTCTCCGGGAGCTCCGGGCTCCCGTCCGTGATCGTGAGCAGCGCGAATTGAAGGAGCGAGCCGCCTGTGCCCCTGAGCTCGGCGGGGTTCTGCATCGCGAGCATGTATGTGCGAGGCCCATCGGCGCCTAACAGTTGCGGCAACAAGGCGAACCCTGCCTCCGCGTCCGCCAAAACTTTGTCCGCCTCGCGCGAGCGCTCGATTCCGCGTGCGACGGCCGAGCGAGCGCGTCGAGGCAACGCTGCCGAGTCGATCTCCGCCAGCAGATCGGCGGCCGAGCGCACCTGTCGTCGAATGTTCGAGATCGTCTTGCCGATGGTGCTGATGCGCTCGAGCCGAATGCGAGAGCCCCCTTCGGGATCGTCCGGATCCTTGACGATCAGCTTGTTCGGCCCCCGCAGCGCGTTCTGCGCGATATCCAGCGCCCCTTGCGCGGCGGCCGCTGAATGCAGCGAGGCTCCGACCAGATTGGCGACCTGGTCGAGCGCTCCATCTACGCGGCTGAGGTTGCGCGCCAAGTCGAATAGTGGGCCCTGTTGGTCGTAGGCCTCCAACGCTTTACGCGTTGCGGCGAGACCGGCGAGTGTCTCGTAGCGGGCCTCCTTGAGCTTGGTGGCGCTGAGCGCGCGCTCGGCGCGCGTTAGATGCGACCTTGCCTGAAGCAAGCCGGCGGCCAACCTCATCGGAGTAGCCAGCATCGCGAGCCAGAGCCAGACTCCCAGGAGCGTCGCGATGATGACGGCCACTCCGGTCACTCCGGGACGCGGCGCGCCTCTCGACCCAATCAAACCGTGAGTTCTCGGAGTTTAGGAGCGACCTTTTGCGCGAAGAGCTCGATAGCGCGCCCGGCTGGCTCGGCGTTCATACCTGGATAGTGCAGCCGGACGATCAGATGGCTCTCGGGGTATTCGGCGAGGATCTTCAC
>DATADF010000323.1:0-5068 GCA_036258695.1 Actinomycetota bacterium | reverse complement strand
GTGATCCTGACTTTAGCGATGAGGTTGCCCGGAAGAGTCTCGGGACCGACGTCGTGCCCCTCCATCGACAAAATTTTGAAACTGAGACATTGCCAGATGAAATGCCAGAAGTTATCCGGCGCGCCGTCGGGATCCGCGTTGCGCGGATCGGTGTAGTTATCGGTGTGCCCCTCTCCGAAGTCGGAAAAAGCGTTGTCGCCGTCGGCATCGGTCCAGGCGGCATCGTGCAGATTGGGTGCCGAATTTCCGGGCTCCGGCTGCGAATCGAGCGGGCTCTGCGGAGGCGGATTGTCAACTCCAACATTGCCTAAGCCATGGTTCTCATCCGTGTAGACGAGAAGCAGGCCCGGAAGGAAGTTGATCGCTCCGCGATCACTCTGCGCCTTGCCCGACGCGTCGAAGCCGGATCGGTCGCGCATCTCCATGTAGTAGGCGTGGTCGGCGGGCGAGTCCTCTGAGCTCGAGATATAGCCCCACCCCTCGGTGCACTTCTGCCCGGTGGTGAGATCTTCCTTACAGGCGCCGTTGTAGATGCGGGTGTCCTGCGCCTTCTCGAAGTTGGACTTGTAGATCACCTCTCCGTCCGCGGTGACCTCGATATCGTCGATGAACCATCCGGGCTTGGTTGAGCCTCCGTCCGTTGTGTACGAAAACCGCAGCACGGTGTCCTGCCCCGCGGCCTCGCTAAGGTCATAGCTGTCCTGAAGGAAAGGTCCGTCCGGATATGCGTTGGCGGCTCGGTCCACCGGCGCGGTCCCCGCCTGGTACGAACCGCTCGTCCCGGTGAGGCCGTTTCCGTAGAGCGCCTGGCACGGATCATTTTGCGGGTTCACCGCAGCGGGCGTCGTATAGCGGTTCTGCGAGGGAACCGAATGGTAGGTCTGACCCCGATCCGTCGTGTACATCACGAAGCCATAATCGTCATCCCACTTGATCTCCCAGTAGGACTTGAACGTCACCGTGATGGGGGTACCCGGAGCGAGTTCCTCCAGCTCGGGCAGGTAGATGTCGAGGTTGTGACCTGCGGTCGGTGGACAGCCGAAATTGCGGCCCGAACCGGACCACCACACGTGTTCCGGAGATGCGCCCTCTCGCACTTTCTCGGGATCGATCGCTGGACGAGCGGGAAGCTTCGCAACGTAAGCCTCGCCGTTGTTCACGCCCGGGCCTGTGAGCCGATACGGACGTCCACCGGGTGTCACCCAGTCGATGCGATGAGTGTTTCGCTTGGAGTCGCGCCACTTTCTGATCACGTGCGTGCCCTCATTCAGAACGCGCGGGACCAACCATCCAAGCTTCTGCTTGGCGAACACGTCCATGTGCTGGGAGTAGTCGGTTGCCATGAGGTTCCAGTGGCCGTATGTCTCACGCGTCCCGGTCGAATAGAAGTCGGGAAGGCCCAAGGAGTGGCCGTACTCGTGCGAGATAACGCTCGCGCGATCGATCGCCGTTTCCGGATTGACGTTATAGGGACCTACTCGGACGTAGACCGGAAACTTGGTCACGCGGGTTGTCATGCGCTCACGTGTCTCGTTCGAGTAGTAAAGCTTGCGCCCTCGTAGATCCTTCAAGTGGTCGTCGGAGACGTAACCGCGCAGGCCGCTCTCCGGGTCGACGTAGGCGTTCTCCAGACTGGATGAGTGTGGCCAGATGTTGTCGTAGGGAGGCACGCTTGTCTGAGAGACGCCGTGCCCGCCACGGCCGACGAAGATCAGCATGAAGAAATCCACGACTCCGTCTTTGTCGGTGTCGTAATCGGAATAGTCGATCTCCGGATCCGCGATGTGCGCCGCGTCGTACACCGCTTTCCCGGCGGGGCCGCAGGCATCGTCGATTGCTTGAAGGCTGCCTATCCCTCCCAGCGCGCCTATAAGCGCAGTGCCGTAGCGGTCGTCGCCGTAGTAATCCGTCGAGCCCGGAAGTTGGTACCACCCGTCGCGGATCCGCTCGGAGTAAAGAGGGGTGCCGACGAGATCCCGGCGCGTGATGCCTCGACAGCTACCCTGGGGTTGCGGCGTTGTGAACTGAAAACCGCGCTCCTTGTAGCGTTCACTCTTCCATTCCACATTGAAATCGGCGGTCTCTATGCCGGCGGAGGGCACGGTCCCCTGGGGCCACAGCTGGCCGTACGACATCTCCTGGTACAGGTTGAATGTGGATCCCGGATAGGTCGGAGAGTTGAGGACCTCCTCCAACCGCTCGCCCGAACGATCGGGTGAATGTTCCCGGTCGGAGTAATCCACCGGGACGACGGGGAAGGGCCGATCGCCATAGCGCGCGCTTTCGAAACGTGGATCGGGCGGAATCACCTTAGGGCCATGGCTGGTAGCGCGAACGGAGTGCGAGCCGCTCTTGTCCGTGTAGGAGAGTTCCGCCTCCGACGACAGGTTCTTCCACACGATCTGCGGGTCTTGCCACAGTGGGTCCGAGCGCGCCACGACCACCAACGTCCTAGTGACGGGCTTCTTCTCCGATGCCGCGGGCAGCTCGCCCACCATCCAATGGATGTTTCCTCCCCGAATCACTGCCCGCCCGGCGTCGTCCGCAGAGCTCGCAGAGAGAAAGGTGGTGCCATCGACGCGTCCGACCGTCACCTGCGCGCCGGACACCGGTGTCGATCGCGAGCTTGTGACAATGATCCGGAACGGATACCGCTCTCCCGGCTTCACCCAGCCGCGCGATGAAACGAAACTGTTCTCGAGAGTGACATCGCCTGAGCCCGATACCTTCACCGCCGCGGGCCTCGTGAATTCGAGAGCGGCTGTGGTTCCCAGCGAGACCCCCACCAGGGCGACAAGGGCGGTCATCAGGAGGGCAAGTAACGGAACGCGCTGCCGGAGCCTCATACGTTCCTATTTCTTGGTGCCGGAATTGGTTCCTGCGCAATCACGGGCGTTTGTCGCCGTCCCGATCGACGACGGCCACCCAGATGCGCTGGTGATGAACCAATGGAGGAAAGATGGCTCCTCGGCGTTCCTTTGCGGTTAGCGGGAAGGCCTCAGCGCGCGGCACGTATGTCCACGAACCTGCGACCGCGATCTGGTTGTACTCACCGAAGAAGGCACGAGACTGGGCCTTTGCTGCAAACCGCACGTCGGTCCTGACGTGCCGGTTGATGCGCAGCGGGCGGGTGAAAGTGGCGCCCGCATCATGGGATTCCACGTACCAGGTGTCGACGAAGGGGACGTAGTCGCTCGGCGACTCGGCCTCCTGTTGGGTTCGGTAGGCGACGCGCAACGAGCCCTCCGGGTCGACCGCCAACCAGGGCGCGAAGTGATCCACGTAGTTATCGGTGGGGCCTGGATTGACGCGCACGGGCTCGCTCCATTGGACTCCATCGTCCGAGTAGCTCAGCACGATGTCGTTGGCTCCGTCCGATCGAAAGCGACCGTCGATCCAGGCCACGTAGATCCTCCCCGTGTTCTGGTCGACTGCCGCGGTCGGCACAAAGCCGGCCGCGCGCTGTTCTCGTATCTGCTCCGTACCTTGGTCTCGCGCTATGAGCGTCGCCGGTTCGAAAACCAATGGCGCCCCGGTCGGCAATGAGCCGGCTCCCGGCGCGACCGCCATCATGTACAGCGTCGCGGTTTGCTCCGTCACGTAGAACGCCTTGAAGACGACGGCCAGATCACCGTTCGGAAGGACGATTGGAAGAGCGCCGATCCCCACACCGGGAAAAACGACGGACGGGCCGTGCCAGGTCTCTCCACCATCGTCTGTATAAAGCGCGACCACCGGGTCCACCTGATCCCAGACGAGATACAGACGCCCTTTGTGGTGCCCGGGTGACGTGCCGTTGTCGACGGTGATCCAGGGTTTGTCGTCGAGAGGGAAGGTCTTGTCCGGCGGAAGCGGCTTCATTTCTTCCCAGGTCCGCCCCCCATTTCGAGAGACACTCAATCCCAGGTCGTTCTGCGACTCGTCCGTACACAGCATCGATATCGCGTAGACGATTTGATCAGGCCCGAAAGCGACCACGGGGTCCTGCGCGCGTGGATAGGTGCCCCCGGTCGAGAGGGTCACTCCCGGAAGGTTTCCGCTGGTCCAGGTTTGCCCACCGTCGCGAGTGACTGTGTAGCCAATCGCTTGTGCGCAGCCTGCTTCGCTGCGACCTGCCATGAAGACGGACACCGCGTGTAGGGGGTCCTTGGAATTAACGGCCAACGACGGCTCCATCGCCGTGTCCGCCTGAAGGGGTGGCTTTGCGGGAAGCGTGTGACGTCCCGCCTCTCGATCCCTGACCACAAGCGCGGTCGGAGCACTCGCACTGGAAGACGGTTGAGCCATTCCACAGAGCAGCAAGACCATGCCGATGGGCACTCGTAGCAGCGTGCGCCGAGACATTCATCCAGCATATGAGCGCAGCACCAGGCACTTAATGAATATCGTTGCGGGCCTGTTATTGGGATCGAGTGGAGGTTCATCGTGAGAGTTGCCGCGCTGGCCGGCGGTGTTGGCGGGGCGAAACTTCTGGTTGGCCTGGACACGGCCCTTCCCAGGGGGCAGCTGACAGCGATCGTGAACACCGGAGACGACGCGACCATCTACGGGGTCCATGTGTCTCCCGATGTGGACATCGTCACTTACTGGCTGGCGGGGCTCGCCGATACCCAACGTGGGTGGGGCCTCAAAAATGACACGTTCAACCTGATCGAGGGCCTGGCCCGGCTCGGCCACGACACTTGGTTTCGTTTGGGCGACCGCGATTTCGCCACGTGTCTGCATCGCACCCAGCTCCTTCGCGCAGGCGCAACGCTGACGTCGGTAACCGACGAGATCAGGCGAGCCCTCGACGTGCGCGCAGTTGTCCTTCCCATGTCGGACGATCGCGCACCGACACTGCTGGAGACCCGTGACGGCAGGATCCTCGAGTTTCAGCAGTACTTCGTAAAGGAGAAGACCGAACCCGAGATCGCCGCAGTACGGCTGCCGCAAGACGCGAAGCCGGCACCGGGTGTTCTCGATGCAATCGTGAACGCGGACGTCGTCGTTCTGTGCCCTTCGAATCCGTTTGTGTCGATCGCCCCGATCCTGGCGCTTCCCGGAGTGCGCGCCGCATTGCGTGCCC
>DATADF010000322.1:0-3705 GCA_036258695.1 Actinomycetota bacterium | reverse complement strand
CAATAGAGCTGTCCTAGTTCCACCTTCGACCAAACGCGTTCGCAGTCCTTTCTGACCGCCGCCCAATAACTCTTCTCATGAAGGTGGAGACGAAGCGCCTGCGCGTCCTGCGGATAGCCCGGGATGTATGTGGATGGGTGTTTATAGGCGCGCGGCGACTCGTCACGGAAGACCACGTGATACGGGTTAATGCCGGTGTCGACGATTGCGACGATCGCGTCCGCCTCCGATTTCGTAGCGGCCCCTGCAACCGGCGGCGCGGCCATGCTCCCAGCGAACACCGCAATTGCAAGCGCGCACCACAGACGCGAATTGCGCCGATCCCCCATGAGGTGACGCTAACACCGCGATTTCCTCCCCAGAGGCGATTTACGATCGGGCCATGCGAGGGCCACTGCCACCGGAACAGTTCAGCCAGCAGATCGGTGTTCCGGTGGACAGAGTGGAGCGATACCGATCCGCAGGGCTTCTCGATCCCGATCGCGACGGGATGCTCGACGACTACGACGTCCTACGGCTCGCATTGCTGGGGCCCTATGAGGAAGCGGGCTACAGCCCCGAGCAGATCGTCGACGAGCTGGACAAGGCCGAGAGCGCGCGCATCCGCCGTCTCTTCCGATTTGGGCAAAAGACGTACGACCTGAAGGACGCGGCGGAACAACTAGGAGTCACGCTGGAGCAGGCGGAACAGCTCATCCTCGCAATGGGATTTGCCCCGGAATCGACCATGGACGAGGAAGATTTCGAGACCCTGCGGAAGACCCGCGCGTTCATGAACGTCGGCATCCCTTGGGAGGGTGTCCTGGAGGGTGCGCGGGTCTACGCGGATTCCCTGAGGCGGATCGCGCAGGCCGAGATCAACATGACGCACCGCTATCTCTGCGAACGAATGGAGGCCGAGGGCGCTGAAGACAAGGAGGTCACTCTCGCCTTCTACTCCGCCGGCCCCCTGCTTACGGACATCTCGAACTCATTGATCACGCAGATCCACGAGGACTTTTTGCTCGAAGCCCTCGCTGCCCATGCAGTCGCGCACATAGAGAAGTCGGGATCCGGAACGCTCAAAGGTGCGCTGCACCTCACCGTTGCCTTCATCGATCTGGCCCTCTTCACTCCTCTCGCACAGGCACATGGGGACGAGGTCGCGGCCCAGGTGTTGGACCGGTTGGATGCGATCGTCCGAAAGGAAGCCGTAACCCATCGCGGGAGCGTCGTAAAGCAGATCGGCGACGCCTTCATGCTCACATTCGGCGACGAGGTCGGTGCCGTCCAGTTCAGCGCGGCGATCCTGGGCGACGCACTGCAGGAAAGAGACTTCCCTGCCGTGAGGATCGGGCTTCACTCCGGTCCGGTCCTGTATCGCGTCGGCGATTACATAGGGAACACGGTGAACGTTGCCTCGCGCGTCATGTCGATGGCCATGCCGAACGTGATCCTGATGACGGAGCCCGTGGCCGAAGCCGCCCGTGAAGCCGGGATCGAGATCGAGGACGTTGGCGTCCGCAGGATCCGAGGAGTGGAGGAAGAGCTCGCGATCTATCGCGTCGCGACCAAGCGAGCCCCTCACATCGATCCGGTGTGCGGGATGGTGGTGGCGGATCCGCCCGCGGCGAAGCTCGTCTACGACAGGCGCGAGTTTGTCTTTTGCTCACACGATTGCTTGAAGCGCTTTCTTGCCGACCCCGACGCCTTCACACCGCGCGCCGCAGCAGCCCAATCTCGATAGGGCGGCGGCCCAATAGCAAATGAACGGTTTTGGGTGGGCGGGTGGATGACCAATGTGCGCGGGGGGATTGATTGCAGGTCGCTGGCTGCGCTCGCTTACCCACGAAGGCCCCCGCTGGGAGCGGCGGCCTTCTCAGAGGGGGCAAACCTGCCTCGGAGGACCGCTCTCGACCGCCGCGAACTTCGCGCCTAAAGGTCTCCCACGATCGGGATCAGGCCCACACCCTTGACGACGGCGTACTCGGCGCGCCACAGCACGCTTCCATCCGTGGATCGCAGGGCGGTGAGACTCAACGTTCGCCGGCGTTGCTCGGCGATCTCCTCCTCGGGGCCTAACTCAATGAGGCCGAAGCCGGGTCCCTTGGCTTGGCGGAGAAGATTCTCCGGATCGGCGTAGCTCGAGAACTTCGTACGCTCCGTGCCGGCGGAAACGAACTCCACTATGCGTGGCACCTGCAGATCCAGACCCGTACGGGGAAACTCGTGCAACCGATGCCCGTGCGCGTCTCCGGAGACGATCAGCACCGGGGCCCGAAGCTCACGGAAGAAAGTCATCAGCTCTTGCCACTCGAGCGGGTAGCCGCGGCGCCACGACTCCTGGTTGTTATCGGAGCCGAATGCCTGCGGTGATGCCACCACGAGCAGTCCGGCGTCGAGCGACTGTGCGGCCTGCCTCATGCCGTCCATCAACCACTGCTTTTGCGCCGCGCCGAGCTTGGTCTTCTCACTGTCGGGAACATCCTTGCCGGTAGAGAACCTGCGGCAGTCGATCACGAAGACGGCCAGGTCTCCGTAGCGGAACTTGAAGTACGAGCTCGCCGGGTTCGCGCTGATCTGGTTGTGGGCAGCGATCGTGAAGCGACGCAAGGTCGCCCCGTGGACGTTGTTCGCTCCGTAATCGGAGTCATCTTGGTAGAAGGCGAACGGGACTTGGTTCGTCAGCGACGCGAGGTTGGGATCCATCAGCATCCGGGTCCAGTGGTCCTGATAACAATCCTTTTCGTGGTCGATCACCCGGTGGTTCACGTAGCCGAAGTCGCCCTGATGGAGGAAGAAGTCCGGAAATTTCAGCCGCACCTGCTCGAAAGATGGGTGCGGCATGGCTTGCCAGCGCGTGCACGCTCCGAACGCGAAGCGGACCGGGAACCCCGTGTAGGGGGCCTTGCGGAACGTATTCGTGGGGCCCACAACGCGCTCACCGCGTCGTTCCGTCACCGCGCGCCAGTACACGAGACTCGACGCGGGCATTTGCGAGATGTCGACCATGGCTTTCGACGACAATGCGTTGGGCTCCGGGCGGGACGCCTGTACGACTTGCACGTCTTGAGTGAAGGTCGGCTCGGCGGCGACTTCGAACCCGATCTTTGCGGGGACCGCTACCTTGGCTCTGAGCGTTATCTGGTTGCCGTCCTCGCTCGGCGCACCGGCCATCGCGAAGGCCAGAGCCGGCTTCGTCAGGCGCGGCCTGTCGCGCGACCACGCGCGTACCTCTTTCACCCGCAGAGACGCACCCCGTCCGTCCAGCGCGTGTGCGAAGAAAATCCCAAAGGGGCCCGGCTCGGATAGCGCGTTCGGATTGGCATCCACGTACTCGGCCATCCAGGCGCGCGGCTCGGGCTGGGAGAGACGCCATGCCTTCGCCCGGACGGTGACGGGTCCCGATCCCTTCACCTGCAGGCGAATGCGATAACGCTTGTTGGATTCCAGAAAAAGCTCGCTCTTTGCCAGGACCGTCTCATCGAGTGCTCCGCGGCGCACGATGCGCAGGGCATGAGCGGTGATGTACGCGGCGTAGTAGTCGGCGTAGCCGGAGGCACGAGCTATAAGCCCCGCGCGTGCGCTCGCATTGTTAGTCATCATCGTGGCGCGTATGTCGATCTCCCCGACATCGCGGTCGAGCACCAAGATGGGGTTAGGCCGGTAGTAGCTGTCATTTGCTGCTGGGGGCAGCCGGTAGATGCCGCGCGAGCCTTCGATCGA
>DATADF010000321.1:0-1879 GCA_036258695.1 Actinomycetota bacterium | reverse complement strand
TATTCCGCCGACAGCGGCGAGGAGGCAGACTTCGAGGCGCTGGCCGGTGATGCCGATGTCTTTGTCTGCGAAGCCACGTTTCAGGATTCAGACGAGCCCTGGTTCGGCCACTTGAGCGCCGCTCAAGCGGCGCGCGTTGCCGCGCGTGTGCGCGCAAAGAAGGTAGTGCTCACTCATCTTCCTCCGGGTAGAGATTTCGGCCTGTCGCTCGCGGAGGCTCAGAGGGAGGCCGCAGACCTCGACGTGCAGCTTGCATCCGACGGACTGAGGTTGGACCTGGCGCCATGACGCGTCCCGACGGTCGCGCTCCGGAGGAATTGCGGGCGGTGACGCTCACTCCGGGTTTCATGCCGAACGCCGAGGGTTCTTGCCTTGCCGAGATGGGCGGCACCAAGGTGATCTGCTCAGCCTCTATCGAAGAGGGCGTGCCGCGCTGGCTTCTGGGACGAGGGCAGGGATGGGTCACCGCGGAATATGCGATGTTGCCTCGGGCCACGAACGAGCGCGTTCCTCGAGAAGTAAACAAAGGTCGTCCTTCCGGTCGCACGCAGGAGATCCAGAGGTTGATCGGTCGTTCGCTGCGCTCGGTCGTCGACATGACGAAACTGGGCGAGATAACGGTCTGGGTGGACTGCGACGTGCTGCAGGCGGATGGCGGTACGCGCACTGCATCGATAACCGGCGCCTACGTCGCGCTTGCAGAGGCCCTCGCTAAGGCACGCCCGAATGATGCGGGGGCCGCGCTGATCAGCACTGTTTCGGCGGTGAGCGTAGGGATTGTCGGTGGCGTTCCATGTCTCGATCTGAACTATGCGGAGGATTCCACTGCACAGGTCGACATGAACGTCGTCATGACCGGGGCGGGGCAGTTGGTGGAGGTTCAGGGCACGGCGGAGCAGGGCGCATTCGACCGTGCGGAGCTCGACATTCTGCTGGATCTGGCGGCCGACGGGATCAAGCAACTTACGCAACACCAGGAGAAGGTTTTGGCTGGGCTCACGCCGACTCCGAATGGATGAGGGCGGTATTCGCATCACGTAACGTGCACAAGGCGGAGCAGGTAGCGCGCCTCCTTCCAGCGATAGAGCTCGTCCCACTGGACGAACTCGCGCCCGGTCTCGAGCTTGCAGAGCCGTTTTCGACCTTCCGCGAGAACGCGCTGAACAAGGCACGCGTCGCGGCGCGCGCCACTGGCTTGCCGGCCGTGGCCGATGATTCCGGGTTGGAGGTCGACGCGCTGGATGGTGCGCCCGGAGTGATATCGGCCCGTTTCGCGGGAGAAGCTGCAACCGATGCCCAGAACAACGCCAAGCTTGTCCATCTGTTGCGCGATGTGCCGGAGGGCGAGCGAACCGCGAGGTACCGCTGCGTGGCCGTGTTCGTATCTCCCGATGGTGATGAGGTTGTCGCGGAGGGAGCGTGTGAGGGCAGTTTGGTCCTAGAGGGCCGCGGCGACTTGGGCTTCGGCTATGACCCGCATTTCGTTCCGGAGGGCGACACCCGCACGATGGGGGAGATCCCCCTCGGCGAGAAGCTGCGCTTCAGTCATCGAGGCCGGGCCTTCAGAGCCTTGGCAGAACTTGTGTCTAGAGACTGACCCATTCTGGAATCGTCTTCTGAGCAAGCGCAATTACATCGTCGTGGAGCGAGCCGCACGTCGTGAGGCAGGATCCTGCGTCGATCCAGGCTCGGCCGTTAGCGCGCGTTAGCCGGCCCCCCGCCTCCGCGACAATCGGCTGTAGCCCGGCGACGTCCCAGATCTTCAGCTGAGGTTCGACCATGATGTGCGCCGCGCCGCGAGCGACGAGCATGTGCCCCCAGAAGTCTCCGAAGCCGCGTGTGCGACGGACCCGGCCGGTGATCTCATCGAAGAAGCCGC
>DATADF010000320.1:0-5231 GCA_036258695.1 Actinomycetota bacterium | reverse complement strand
GATCGCTCCCGTCATGCCCGCAGAGCCTCCCAACAGGGCCACCGACCCGACGCTGCGTTTGTGCGCATCCGCAGAGCGGCGGGGAAGAATCGCCGAAACGTCGGCCGCTTCGACACGACCGAGACTCGACTCGGGGACATGAATACCGATATCGGCCACGGAGACGCGACCGGCGTGCAGCGTCCCTGGGGGCAGAGCCGTCCCTAGTTTCTCGGCCGCCATGGCCACGGTCGCGTGCGCGACGACCGCCTCCCCCTCGATGCGACCCGTGGCGCCGTCTACGCCCGATGGGATATCGATCGCTAGCGTCGGCGTGCCGCTCTTGTTGATTGCGGCGATGGCCTCTGCCGGAAGGCCCGATGGCGCTCCATGAAAACCGGTTCCGAAGATCGCATCGACCACAAGGTCCGCTTTATGCAGGACCGACTCGGTGTAGGGCATGACTGGCACGCCAGCCTTGCGGGCTCGCTTTAGATGTGTGCGGGCGGCGCCCTTGATCGAAGACTCGTCGGCGACGAGCACACAAGAGGCAGCTACCCCTTCGGAGCTCAAGTTACGTGCCGCTGCGAAGCCGTCGCCTCCGTTATTTCCCTTACCGCAGACGACCACCGCTCGCCTGCCGTACCGCCCGCCCAACAACTCAAGACCGAGCCGGGCCGTCGCACGACCTGCGCGCTCCATCAACACTTCGACGCTTACGCCGGAGTCGATCGTCGCTGAATCGGCAGAGGCCATCTCGTCCGGGGTCAACAATGGTCGCATCAGGGCACCACCACGCTCTATTCGACCGTGACGCTCTTCGCTAGGTTACGCGGTTTGTCGGGCGACAGACCGCGCTCTTTGGCCACGAAATAGGCAAGGAGCTGCAACGGCACGGTGTCGAGTATGGGGCTCAGCAAGGGCTTGGTCTCGGGTACTTCGAAAAGCTCGTTAGCGAGAGCGCGCGACCGCTCATCCCCGCGACGCGCAATCAAGATCGTGTCGGCCCCGCGTGCGCGTACCTCTTCCACATTGGCCAGCATCTTGTCGTAGAGGCGATGGCCGGTAAGCACCGCCACCACCGGCACGCCGGGCTCTATCAGGGCGATGGCGCCGTGTTTCAGCTCCCCGGCCGGGTAACCCTCGGCGTGGATGTAGGAAATCTCCTTGAGCTTGAGAGCTCCCTCCATGGCGACCGCGGTGGCGACGCCGCGGCCGATGAAAAGGAAATCGCGCGCGTCCGCATACCGCTTCGCCGCGCGATTGACGTCGCCCTGGATAGTCAGCACCTCCTCGATTTGGCCGGGAAGTCGTGTCATGGCCGTGATCGTCTCCGCGATCTTCGCCTCGGTCATAGTCCCGCGCTCCTGAGCGAGGTAAAGGGCCATCAGGTTCATCGCGACCAATTGGGCCAAAAAAGTCTTCGTCGCGGCGACGCCGATCTCCGGCCCCGCGTGCGTGAATAGCACTGCATCAGCGTCACGCGTGATATATGAGCCGACGACGTTGGTCACGGCCACCACGCGCGATCCCATCTCCTTCGCGAATCGCACCGCCGCCAACGTGTCCGCGGTCTCTCCCGACTGGGCGATGCCGATCACGAGGGAGTGCTCGTCGAGCACCGGATCGCGGTAGCGAAACTCCGATGCCTGATCGAGTTCCACCGGGATGCGCGTCCAATGCTCGATCGCATGCTTCGCGGCGATCCCCGCGTGAAATGAGGTGCCACAGGCAACCACGACTACTTTGTCGAAGTTCGCCAATGCATGTGGATCGATCCGGATCTCATCGAGCGTCAGACGTCCATCCCGATCGAATCGCCCACGCATCGTGTCTCTGACCGCGTCCGGCTGCTCGAAGATCTCCTTGAGCATGAAGTCCTCGTAGCCACCCTTCTCGGCCGCCTCTAGATCCCACTCGACATGAACGGTCTCTGGTTTGACGGGCGTACCGTCGAAGCCAAAGACCTCCACCGACCCCGGCCGCACCACGGCCATTTGATGGTTGTCCAACGGAATCACATCTCTGGTGTACGGAAGCAGCGCCGGGATGTCGGACGCGACCAGCCCCGCGCTATCCGTCGCGCCTACAACCAATGGGGGCTCCTGACGTGCCGCCACGATGACGTCGGGCTCCTCAGCTCGGATGCAGACCAGAGCAAAGGCGCCTTCGAGCTCCTCCACCGCGGCCAACACAGCCTCCTGCAGCGACTTGTGGCCGTCCTTCAGAAGGGACTCGAGCAGGTGAGCGATCACCTCGGTATCGGTCTCCGACGTGAACGTGTGTCCTTCATCGGCGAGACGTCGACGCAAGGAGTCGTGGTTTTCGATGATGCCGTTGTGGACTACCGCGATTGCGCCTCGGCAGTCCCGATGGGGAGGCGCGTTGGCAGCCGTGGGCGCGCCGTGTGTTGCCCAGCGAGTATGGCCGATCCCGTTATGCCCGGCATCGTCCGATCCCTCGAGCGCACCGACCAGCGCATCGAGCCGCCCGGCACGCCGTACGACCTCGATCGTTCCACCGGCGGACAACGCAACTCCGGCCGAGTCGTATCCGCGGTACTCGAGCTGGCGCATGCCCTTGATCAAAACGGGCAAGGCCTGCTCATCGCCGACGTAGCCGACGATGCCGCACATAAGCACTCCTTTCATTCGCCATACTCGGCTTTGGAAGGCCATCCGGCCCGCCCAAACCGTTCATGCGCTCGGCCCGCCATCGTGAGGGCGCGCGTGCATGCAAGGGGCATGTGCGAGAGGTCACCTCGACGCCGGTTTGTGACCCGAAGTCGCCTTCGGGGTTTGTCGGCGCCGTCACGACCGTGACCGGCCGAGGGTCACCCGCCGAGCAAGCCTCTTCGACTGCCGAGGCTGCCGAGATCCCCTACCTCGTCGACTCACCGCCTCCTACGGGAGCCCGGGCGCTAGATCCGATAAAAACTCTCTCGCCCTTCCAGGATACGGGTTCTCAGCCCAGGTGACGCCGCACTGCGTCGGCGAGGGCTTCAGCCGTGCCCTGCGCGATCTCCGGCGCTTGGGCCTCCACCATCACCCGCACTAGGGGCTCCGTGCCCGACGGTCGCACGAGGATCCGGCCGGCGTCGCCCAGCTCTTGCTCGCGGCGGCGTACCTCCTCCCAGAGCTCCGCGGCGTCGTCCATGTTCACGCCGGCCCTGGCCACCGGGACGTTGATCAAGACCTGCGGGTAGGGCGTGTAGAACGCCGCCAGCTCGGATAGAGGGGTTTTGCCGGCCGCCACGATGCTCGCCACCTGCAGTCCCGTGAGGATCCCGTCGCCCGTCGTCGCGTAGGCGGGGAAGATCACGTGCCCCGATTGCTCGCCGCCGAGTGCCGCCCCGGAATCGCGTAGTGCAGCGGCCACATGCCGGTCCCCGACGGGCACCGTAATGACTTCGATTCCCCGCTCTGCCATCGCATTAAGGAAGCCGAGATTCGACATGACCGTGCAGACGATCTTGTTGTCGGGCAACTCGCCTCTGGCTTGCAGTGCCAGAGCGACGATCCCGACGATCGCATCGCCGTCGATCACCGCACCCCCCTCGTCAACCGCGATCACCCGATCGGCGTCCCCGTCGAATGCCAGCCCCAGGTCCGCACCCTTCTCGGAGACCGCATCGCTCAGCGCGGAGGGGTCCGTCGAACCAGAGGCAACATTGATCTTTGAACCGTCGGGCTCACCATGGATCTCCGCAACTTCGGCACCGGCCGAGCGAAAGGCCTCGGAGGCCACGCCCGACGCCGCGCCGTGGGCGCTATCGAGGACGACCCGCAGGCCGGCGAGGGAGTCCACCGTTGAAGCCAGATGCTCGATATAGCGGCCGTGCGCGTCGCGCGCGGGTTGGGCGGACCCGATCGCCGCGCCGACGGGGAGATCTGCGGACTCATCCTGCATCGCGCTTTCAATCGCATCCTCGACGTCGATCGGAATCTTGAATCCCTCGGCATCGAAGAACTTCACGCCGTTGTCCTCGACGGGATTGTGCGATGCGGAGATCGCGGCTCCGGCCGCGGCACCGTCGGCCCGCGTTAGCCATGCAATCCCCGGCGTGGGAAGGACTCCGGTCATGAGTGCATCCACGCCGGCCGAGTTCAAGCCCGCGACCAGCGCGGCTTGCAGCATGGGGCCCGAGATGCGCGTGTCGCGCCCGACGACAACCGGCTTGCCATCGGATGCCAACACGCGCCCGGCAGCTCGGCCGAGTAGCAGCGCGATCTCTGCCGTCAGGTCACGATTTGCAACACCACGTATCCCGTCGGTCCCGAATAGCCGCGTCATGACAGCAGCTTAGGATGGCCTCGTCCCATGAGTCCCGAAACAGACATCAAAGCGATCACGCGCGACCGATTTCTACGGGCCTGCAGGAACAAACCTGTAGATCGAGTCCCCGTGTGGTTCATGAGACAGGCGGGGCGCTGCCTGCCCGAATACCGCGCGCTGCGCGAGCGGCATTCGATGCTCGAAATGTGCAACACGCCTGAGCTTGCCGCCGAGGTAACGCTGCAGCCCCTGCGCCGAATGGACGTCGACGCGGCGGTCCTCTTCAGCGACATCGTGGTCCCATTGGCGGCCATCGGGGCCCACGTTGACATCGTTGAGGGCCGCGGACCGGTCGTCGCCCAACCGATACGAACGGAACGAGATCTCGATCGGTTGCATTCAGTCGATGAAACCGCTCTCGAACCGACGGCCGGGTCGGTGCGGCTTCTGGTGCGCGAGCTTGACCGTCCTCTAATCGGGTTCGCGGGAGCGCCGTTCACGCTTGCCAGCTATCTCATCGAGGGGGGCCCCTCGCGCGATCTCGCTCGGACGCGCGCCTTGATGCTGGGCGAGCCCCGGTTGTGGGAGCGCTTGATGGACCTCTTATCGGCAATGGTCACCACACATCTCCGGATGCAGATAAGCGCGGGGGCCGCGGCCGTCCAACTGTTCGACAGCTGGGTCGGTGTTCTAAGTCCCGAGGACTACGCAACTCACGTGTGGCCGCACAGCCGCAAGGTATTTGCCGCGCTTCGCGACCTCGGCGCGCCGCGAATCCACTTCGGGATAGGAACCGGTGCGATTCTCGCGACGATGTCCTCGGACGAGGTGGAGATGATCGGGGTCGATTGGCGCGTCCCTCTAGACGAGGCGCGTCGCCGCGTCCCTCGCGAGGTAGCGATCCAGGGAAATCTCGATCCGATCCGCTGCGTCGCGGGCTGGGAGGTCGCGCGGCCGGCTGCACTTGAAGTGCTCAA
>DATADF010000319.1:0-1926 GCA_036258695.1 Actinomycetota bacterium | reverse complement strand
TGGCGAACTTCGTCCTTGAATAGATTTCGAAGCGGTTCGACCAGAGTGAACTTCATGTCCTCCGGCAGACCCCCCACGTTGTGGTGGCTCTTGATCTTGGCCGCGTCCCGTGTGCCGGACTCGATCACATCGGGATAGAGCGTTCCCTGCACGAGGAAGCGTGCGTCGCCGAGCTCGTCTTGCGCGACTTCCTCGAAGACGCGGATGAAGGTCTCTCCGATGATCTTGCGTTTGGACTCGGGATCCGTGACGCCGCTGAGCTTTTCCAGGAACCGATCGGCAGCCTTGACGTGGATGAGATCGATGCCGAGATGGCGGCGGAATGTGTCCTCCACCTGCTCGGCCTCCCCGGAGCGCAGCAGACCGTGGTCGACGAATACGCAGGTGAGCTGATCGCCTACGGCCCGGTGGACGAGTGCCGCGGCTACCGACGAATCGACCCCCCCCGACAAGCCGCAGACGATGCGCTCGTCGCCGACGGTGGCTTTGATCTGCTCCACCGCCGATTCGATGATCGACGTCATCGTCCAGCTCGGCAACAGGTCGCACGCCTGGTAGAGGAAGTTCTTAAGGAGGTCGAGACCACGCGGGGTGTGAGCGACCTCGGGGTGGAACTGAACCCCATACAGCCCCCGCTCTCGATCCTCGAAAGCGGCAACCGGCGACGCTTGGGTGGAACCCGTGGGTCGAAAACCCTCCGGGGGCCGAACGACGGCGTCGTTGTGGCTCATCCAGACCGTTTGCTCGGGAGGCAGATCGTGGAAGAGGACGGAGTTCGGGGCTTCTACGGTGAGCTCGGCTTTACCGAACTCCGCCGTCCCCGTGTGTGCGACTTCGCCCCCGAGTGCCTGGGCCATCGCCTGTTGGCCGTAGCAAATGCCCAGAACGGGGACACCGATCTCAAAGAGCCGCGGGTCGGCCGCAGGTGCACCGGGCTGGTAGACGGACTTGGGTCCCCCGGAAAGGATCAGGCCCGAGGGCTTCATGTCCGCGATCGACTCAACGGGCAAGTCGTGGGGAACGATCTCGGAGAAGACGTGACACTCGCGCACGCGTCGGGCAATGAGTTGCGCGTACTGAGCGCCGAAGTCGAGAACTAATACCTTCTCCATAAGGCAGTTTACCGCGCGGGGCGCGCGCGACCCGAGATTGATCGACGCGCTTCAACGATTGCACTCAGCTTGTAACGGTCCGTGTGCATGCCCTTGTCCTCGTAGCCCGCTGTCTTGCAAATACGCCTTACGCGCGGCGCCAAGTCGTCGGAGATCTCGAGCAACAACCACCCCCCGGGTTTAAGAAATCGAAATCCCTCGGTCGTGGCTCGCCGCACGAGTTCGAGCCCATCCGCGGATTGCCCCGTCAACGTGTACACGGGCTCGTGGTCTTTCACCTCAGCGGGGAGGTCGTTGAGTTCGTCCGGCGGGACATATGGAACATGTCCGACGATGGCATCTACCGAACCCACCAGCTTCTTAGGTATGCGCTCATACATATCGGAGTTGCGGAAGCGCACGTTGTCGAGTCCGTAGCGTTTCGCGTTGCGGCGGGCCTGAGCCAGTCCGGCCGACGAGATATCGGTGCCCCAAACGTCGGCCTCGGGAATCTCATGCGCCAGCGCCAGCGCGATCGGACCAGCCCCGGTGCAGACGTCGATCACAACCGGTGCCCGCCGGCCTCGCAGGCGTCGCACTGCGCGCGCAACCAGCAGCTCCGAAGATGGCCGCGGTACGAAGGCACCCGGCCGGACCTCGAGATCCAGATCACGAAATTGGATCCGACCGGTGATGAACGGAAGCGGCTCCCCTCCCGCACGCCGCGCGATGAAAGACAGATAGCGCTCGCGCACGCGTGGAGACCGTCTGTCGTGGGAGTTGAGATCGTGGACCGAAGTACGAGCCGCTAGGGCGAGCAACTCCTTTGCGTCGG
>DATADF010000318.1:0-5479 GCA_036258695.1 Actinomycetota bacterium | reverse complement strand
GGTTCTGCAATGGGCACTGTGACGATCCCGAGTGCTCCCTCGATCGCAGAAGCCACGGATCGGCCGTCGGCGGCAAAGCTGTTGGTGAAATCCGCCTCCAGAAGCATCCTCCAGTCACTCAGGTATCCCTCGTGCTCGTGGACCGTCGTCTGGAAGATCGGATCACCATTCGCGTCCGTGCCGACGAATTCTTGGTGCTCGTGACGCTGCGGAAACAAGAAGACGTCGTCGGGATGGCTCCCCCGAACGGTTTCGGATGAGAATCCGCCTCGCTCGAAGACCAAGGGGTTGCTTTCCTTGAGGGCAGTTAGTTCGTCGGTGCCCCCACTACTCAGATTCACGGTCTGATAGTTGCCGTTGCCGGTTATGTCGTCACCGGGATCGTCCTCATCGTTGGCATTGTTGGGCTCGGCCCAATAGCGAATCGTCGCGGACCAGGACGCAGTGGGATTCGCGGGGCTTCCAAAAGGCCCAGCAGCCCGGCAGTCGACATCGGCAGTGAACTCGCCGACATTCACGACACCGTCGATCGCAAATTGGGTGGGAAGAATTGTGAGATCGCTCAATTCCACGTGCGCCTCGGTAATAACTGCTCCGGCGGGGAGAGCCGTGGTCGACGCGCGCGTAAAGCCTGAAAGAGAGGGGACCGGAGGAGGCGGGGGTATACCCGGTCCGGGCAGTGGCTGCCCGAGATAAACCAGCCTGTCGGTGGTGTTGAGCCTCAGCAGACCCACCACGCCCCCGACCTCCGGCTTGTCGACCCAGAAATCGTCAGGCCCCAAGCCGCCGACGAAGGAAAAGCCGCCCTGCGCGGACGGAAGCTGCAACGAGTTGGCCGTCACACGAACGTCTGCTTCAGTTGGAGTGCCAGGGCCTGCGCTAGTGCTGTCGATGCCGGCGACGTCGCCGGAAAGCGGCGCCGGATGCCGCAGCGTCGCGGGACCAGCGTTCACTCCCGCAGGATTGCTATCGGGCGGCGCAACGACCGCAGAGACTGCGCCTAAGACGGGCGGAACCAAGTCCGGCTCCTCGAAAGCGAGCTGATCCACTAAACGTAGTTCGGCCGCCCTCACCGTTTGTTCGGCGCGGGAGTCTCGCCGCGTTTCGATGCGCGACTCGCTCAGTCCACCGCGAGCAATGACGTTTCGAAGTACCTCCAGCGAGTCATTCTGGTAGGTCGTCTGGACGTCGATCGCATAGTTGATCTTTCCAAAGCCGGACATCCGGAGACCTCCGAACTTTCGGTCTGAAAGCAGACTCTTGAGCTCGAAGCTGCGATCCCTTCCGAGCACGTCCCATTCCGAACGAACGACCAGCTCGACGAGCAACTCCGGGGGACGATCTGCACCGACCGTCCTTGCGTCATAGGTGGCCGGAGCTTCAACCGGAGTGCCGTCCAACTCTACGAATCTCGCCTCAAAGACAAGGGAGTAACCATCGGGTAGCTCTTGAGGACAGCCAAGCGGCAGAGGTGACGACGGGCACCTAGTTATGAACACCAAGGGATCCGGACCTCGTCTCGGGTAGTAGAGGTCTAGCAAGTCGACGTCGTCGGAGACATTACGTTTCACGTGATACGGCAGACCCCTAGCGCGCTCCATCGCCTGCACGGCCAGTTGTCGGCCTACCGACAACGAGCGCGTCAGATTGGATCCGCGGATCGAAGAGATAATCAGCGGACCCACGCCCAAAGTGATGATCGAGAACACCAATAGCGCGGCGATCGTTTCGATCAGTGTGAACCCACTCGATCGACCTTCGATGCGATGTCCCATCAGCACGGCTCCGAGGGATCGACCTCGTAGACCCTGGCGGTGACGGCGCTGACGCAAAGCACATTCTCACGGTCGTTGAGTTTGGTCTGGATCAAATGAACCCGTGCGCTGTTGGCGTTACCTCGGGCGAAGAAAAAGACGAAGTGGTCGTCGGGCGAAGACAGCTCCTCGCGACAGAACTCCGTCACGTCGGGATCCCCAAAGTCGGTCTCGACCCTCCCGATCTCGACGCCCGTGGGCAGGTCGATGGTCGCGTCCAGCCGGCATGTATCGTCCGCGTCCGTAGTCAGGTCGTTCCCGTTGAACTGGACTACTCCGATCTGATTGATCCGAGAAGAGCCGCCGTCCCGCCGCGGGAAGCGGATGCCGTAGACCAGGGGATGCGTCTCCGCGACTACTCTCTGCTGTTGGCGCCGAAGCTGGCTCTCTACCTCTTGTCGGCCGCTTTCAAGGGCGCGCACGAACCAGAAATTCCGCAGTGCGGGAACCCCGAGCGTCACCAGGACACTCGTCAGCAGCATCACGGTGAGGAGCTCGATCAGTGTGAACCCACGCTGGTTTTTCATGAGGCGCGCCTGTCTACCCATTGACCTAGTAATCGGCACAAAGAAGTGTGCTCTTGACGATCCAGGCACGTCAACAATCCCCGGCAGGAGCCCGCAATGAGCCGCTGCCGCCCCTCGGGGGTCAGGCGCTACGGGTCTATTTAGGAGATAACCCCTACGAGATCGCCATAAACGGCTGGATCGCAGGGAAAATTCCGCTGCGGCCGCCCGGTGATCGTGCTGTACCCGATGGGCTCAAGATCGGGATTCTCCAACCGGCTGTGGTTTGCCTCGAGACAGAACCCATTTGCATCCGCCGTGAGATAGAGCGTGATCTCGACGGCGTCGGTCGGGTTCCACCCCTCCTCGTCGAGCTCGGCCGCGCTCAATCCGGCGTAGTTGCCGTTTCGTGTCTGGTAGGACTCCGCCGCGGTCGCCGCGTCCTTCAGGGACGACTCCGCGGCTGCGAGCCAACCCCGTTCTCGTTGTCGCAGGAAGATCGGGATCGCGAGCGAAGCGAGAATCGCGATTATGAGGATGACGACAAGCAGCTCGATCAATGTGAAGCCGTCTTGGAGGTCCTTACGGCGGCATTTATTGCGGGCAGGCGGCGTCAAAGAAACCGTCCTGCTAAAAGGAAAGAGGGGATGGAAAAAGATCTCCATCCCCTCTCTATCTCACTCCTGCTTACTCGGCTTAGATCGTAGTGGTCGCTCCGAGCGTGCACGGGTCGGAGATCGGTTGTCCCTCGCTGCTGTCGAAGCGCATCGGCTCCTCATCACCCTCATAGCGATCGTGGACAGCCTCAAGACAGTAGCGGTCGCCCGTGGCGTCCACCGTGACCGTCAGGTCCACTTCCGCGGTGGGGTTCCACCCCTCGTCCTGGAGATCGTCCAGGCTTATGTCGGCACCTGCAGTGGCCCCGGCTCGGCAGTTATCGGCAACTGGGTCGGGCACCGTGTAGCTACCGTTCCCACATCCGGTGGCAAAAGACTCGGCTGCGGTAGCCGCGTCTTTCAGTGACGACTCCATCGCTGCGATCCAGCCCTTCTCCCGCTGACGCAGGAAGACCGGGATCGCGATCGCCGCCAGGATGGCGATGATCAAGATGACTACCAGGAGCTCGATGAGCGTAAAGCCACGCTCGTCGCGCTCTCGCATTTCATGGAACCGCTGGAACATCCAGCAACCCCCTTTCCGTCCCCGCCGGCCGGCGTGCGGAGACATCATGGACAAGTACGGAGCATTGCCTGCTTCCGAATCGATCACTGACCAGTGACCTTTCCGGTCCTAGGTAGCCCGGCGAACCACACGGGTCCCGTGGCTTTGCGTCCCCGCCTCTCGACGGGTTTGCCTTTGCTACCCCAAGCGCCGGCTCGCTTCCCCCCATATCGACCGACTGAAGGAAAGCCTTTAACGACCCATAATGCTTGACGAATTTGCCGCAGAGGGCAAGTCCATTTTCCGGATCCGATCGTCTGGTTCAGCCGGAGCGATCTATTTGATCAGGTCGAACACCTTGAACATCGGCATGTACAAAGCGATGACCATGGCGCCCACGATGCCTCCCAGGACCGCGATCATCAGAGGCTCGATCAGCGACGTCAGTGCTTCGGTCGTGGATTCAACCTCTTGGTCGTAGAAGTCGGCGATCTTGTCGAGCATCGCGTCCAGCGCTCCGGTGTCCTCCCCCACCGCGATCATCTGAACGACCATCGGTGGGAACACCGGGTGGCGCTGAAGTGGCAATGCGACAGATTCTCCACTGCGAACGCTCTCCTTGACATCGAGCGCCGCTCGCGACATCACCTCGTTGCCGGTTGAGTCGGCGACAATGTCAAGCGCTTGAAGGACCGGCACGCCGGCGCGCAGCAGAAGGCCAAGGGTTCGGGAGAAGCGCGACAGAGCCACCTTTCGGAAAAGCTCCCCGAAGATGTGGATCTTCAACTTGACCTGGTCGAAGCGAAGTCGAGCTCCGGCGCTGTTCGCACGCAGCCGCTTGTACGTGATGAAACTTGCGATGATGACAACGATCGAGATCGGCAGTATGAACTTCGCTGCCTTACTCAAGGCCAGCAAAATAGCGGTCGGCAGCGGAAGCGTTCCGCCGAGGTCTTCGAACATCTGCGCGAACGTTGGAACGATGAACAACAGCATCACGTTCACGAGCACGAAGGCGATGCCTGCCACCGCAACCGGGTACGTCATCGCCGATTTCACCTTCTGCCTCAGTCGGTAGTCCGCCTCGAGGTTGTCGGCTACGCGCAGCAGGACCGTGTCCAGCTGACCTCCGGTCTCACCGGCCCGAACCATAGCCACGTAGAGATTGTTGAATACCTTCGGGTGCTTTGACATCGCAGCCGAGAGACTGGAACCGCGTTCCACATCGTCCCGCAGCTCACCGATTGTCGACGCCAGTGTCGGGTTCTCGGTCTGCTCCGTGAGGATGTTCAGGGTACGCAGCAGCGACAGACCCGAGTTGATCATCGTCGCAAACTGGCGCGAGAAGATCGCGAGGTCCTTGAGCTTCACCTTCTTCGGAAAGATGTTGATCTCGCGCTTCATCGAGACGCGCGACTCTTTCGAGATCTGAACCGGGATGAATCCCTGCGAACGCAGACGCGAAGCGACGGCCGCCTCGCCGTCGGCCTCCATCTTTCCCTCGACTACGCGGCCCTCTTTGGTGCGTACTCGGTATGCGTAGGAATCGGCCATGACCTAGCTCCTCCCGGTGAGGCGGTTGAACTCCTCCGCGTGATGGCTTCGCTCCAGCGCGATCTCGTAAGAGACCTTGCCTCTCTTCACGAGCTCCGCGAGATGCTGGTCCATCACCTGCATTCCAAACTTTCCGCCTGACTGCATGGAAGTGTAGATCTGGTGCGTCTTTCCCTCGCGGATCAAGTTACGCACCGCGGGGGTCACGACTAGTACCTCCGCCGCGACGACGCGGCCCTTGCCGTCGGTCGTTGGAAGCAATTGCTGGGAGCAAACGCCGGCCAACGTTCCCGCCAGCTGGATTCGGATCTGTTGCTGCTGCGTCGGGGGGAAGACGTCGATGACACGGTCCACCGACTGTGGCGCGTCCTGCGTGTGCAGGGTGGCGAAGACGAGGTGACCGGTCTCGGCGGCGGTTAGCGCCGTCTGTATTGTCTCGAGATC
>DATADF010000317.1:0-6185 GCA_036258695.1 Actinomycetota bacterium | reverse complement strand
CCGAACGGTGATCCCCATGCTCCTTGCGGTGCCCTCCACGATCTTCATCGCCGCGTCCACGTCGTTGGCATTGAGGTCCGGCATCTTGATCTCCGCGATCTCGCGCAGCTGATCGCGACTGACCGATCCGACCTTGTTCCGATTCGGCTCGGCGGACCCCTTGTCCAAGCCCGCGCGCTGCCGCAGAAGAACGGCCGCCGGTGGGGTCTTCGTGACGAAATCGAAAGAGCGGTCCTCGTACACCGTTAGTTCGACCGGAACGATGGTCCCGATCTGGTTCTGCGTCGCCGCGTTGTACTGCTTGCAGAACTCCATGATGTTGATGCCGGCCTGACCCAAAGCCGGACCGACCGGAGGAGCAGGCGTCGCCTGACCACCCGGGATCTGCAACTTCAGGACACGCGCGACCTTCTTCTTGGGGGGCATCTCGTTCCTCCTACAGCTTTGCCACTTGATCGAAGCCGAGCTCGACGGGCGTCTCCCGACCGAAGATGTTGACCAGCACTTTGAGCTTGGACTGGTCGACATTGATCTCCGAGATCGACCCGGTGAAATTCGCAAAGGGACCGGAGATCACGCGCACGCTCTCCTGCTCTTCGAACTCGAGTCGCGGCTTGAGCTTCTTCTTCTCCTCCGGCTTCACGCCAAGGATGCGATCGATTTCCTTCGTCGACAGCGGTGTGGGCTTGGCCCCCGACCCCACGAACCCGGTGACGCCGGGGGTCTCGCGCACAACTCGCCACGAGTCGTCTTCCAGGTACATCCGGCACAACAGATAGCCGGGGAAGACTTTCTTTTGCACGATCTGCTTACGTCCCTGCTTTATCTCCATGACGTCTTCCATGGGGATCACGACCTCGAAGATCGTGTCCTCTGCGTTCATCGAGGAGATGCGTGACAACAGGTTTGCCTTGACCTTGTTCTCGTAGCCCGCGTAGGTGTGGATCACGTACCACTCTCCGGGCCGCTCCGTGGGCGGTATCTCGCGCTCTTCGAGCTCGTACTCCTCCGCTTCAGCCTCGGCGGCAGCCGTGGTGGGGGCTTCATCGGAGATCGCCGACTCCGCCTCGGCCGGCGCGGCGCCATCGGCGCTTGTATCCACCACCGGCGCCTCGGCCATCTGAACGGCGAGATCCCCGTCTGCGACCGCGACGGTCTCTGCCTCCGTCAATGGCTCTGCGGCAAGCGCGTGGGGTTCGAGCTCGCTGTCCGCCTTGACGGCCTCGACTTCCGGCGCGGGCTCCGTTTGGGGAAGCGCCTCGGCTTCGGGGGCAATCGCGCTCTCGGCTTGTGCCGCAGCCTCCGCATCCAGTGCATTCGGATCCGGGAGCTCTTCGAACGATGTGTCCGGCTCCGGCGTGGCCGACGCCTCCGGGGCGGGAGCGGGTGGAGGTTGCTGTTCGAGGTCCGGCTCTTGCTCCGCCGGAGTTGGCTCGACAACCGGGGCATCCGGCGTCGACTCCTGCGAACCGGTGTCCCCGGCCGGCGCGTCGTCGGGCGAGGGCTCCGCCGGGTTCACCTCCTCCGGCATCGGCTCCGCGGGTGCGCCCTCGGCCGGAGCTTGGGAATTTTCAGTCGTTGCTTCCACTGCGGCCTGATCGGCAGCGCTGTCTGAGCCTCTCTCTTCCGAGCTCTCCGAGCGCGGCTGCTCGCTGGTCTGGTCCAGATCGGTCTCCGTCATTAGGTTTCGATCCCAAACAGGCCCAGGACGGCCTTCGTGAAGACGAAGTCCATGCCGAAGATGAGCGTCGCCACAATGATCAAGCTGATCAGCACGACGACGGAATAGGCCACCACCTCTGGACGGCTGGGCCATGCAACCTTGCGGAGCTCCGCGATTACCTCTTTGACGAACTGACGCGGCTTGGTGCGCTCCCTCTTCGTAGGACCGGCACCACTGGGCGGCCGGACGGGAGGCCGCGCTCCACTCGACCCGGTGCGCTTGGCATCCTCCTGCTTTTTCAGGAGGCGGCGCTGCTGCCTGTTGTACTGAGCGCTCACGATGGAGCCCTTTCCTCAATGGCCAGACGCGCTTCGTAAGGGTCCGGCTTCCGGGGGATCGTGCGAGCAATCAGATTAGCACGGGGCACGACCCCATCAGCCCTCACCGGCGCCCGGGCCAGTGGTGGCATGGGACGAAGATTGCTGCTCGGGGCACTAAAAGGCGAAAGCCCGGCCCCCGCCGACGATGGGCAGCGTGATTCGGCTCTGGGTGAGGTCGACCGTCACGGTGGCCCCTGACGGGTCCGGGACGAGCAGGCTGGAGTTGCCCGCGATCACCACACCCAGGCGATGCCCCGCCTCAAACGTGTAGTCGTCGCCATAGAGATCCCAGACGAAGCGGTAGGGCTGCGTCGGGATGATCGGCGTGGGCAGCTCCAAGCTCTCGTGGTGCTTGGCATCCAAGTAGCCCCGACTGACGATCTCGAAGTCGGCGGCGCCCATGGCGTAGGCGACTTCCTTGTAGCAGGCATCGTCTTCCTTAGTTGAGGCTCCCCAACAGGTCTCCTTCTGAGTGTCAGTGACCCCATCGCCTTGTGTGTACAAGACCTTGCGGATGGACTTCCCTTCGCCGTAATCCACCAAGAACGCCGAGAAGTTGGTGTCCGGACGATCGAGGCTTGCCGTGATGTCAACGGAGATAGGCCCACTGAGACGTACGTCTCGCTTCAAGCGAGGTGTGACGAAAACGAGTCGATCCGCTCGGGGGATTTCGGGAGATGCGACCAACTGCTCGTCGTTGCCCGTGCCGATCGGCGACGTATAGGACTGCGAACCTTCCTTCGCCGGCTTGAGCGACAGTGTGCCCGCCACACCCTTGGCCTCGGGTCCGAAGTGAAGCTTGGTCGGAGTCGACCCCGGGATCGGCCAGGTGGAATAGGTCTCCCAGTGGCCGGCGCTGGTCTCCACGTCGGCCATCGGCTCATCCATGATCCCGTTGTCGATGCCTTGTAGCCAGAAGTCGAACCAACGATGCAATGTGTCGACCCACTCGGCGCGACGGAAGTCGAAGGGATCCACATGGCCCGGCTGCGCCAGCCAGATCTTGCGAGGAACGTCGCGTTTCGACAGCGACAGCCACCAACCCACGTAGTTGCTGGGCTTGACGTTGTAGTCGTTCAACCCATGGATCACGAAAACGCTCGCTCGCACGTTCTTCACATCTTTGTGATAGTCGCGCGCCGCCCAAAACGGCGTGTAGGTCCCCAGAGGGTTGGCCGCCTGTGCGGCAAGGGCGGCGGCGTGAGCGCTGCAAAAGCCGTGCTCCGCGACACGCGCCCGGTAGTAGTCCGGACCTCTTTCCTCGTCGCTCGACAACGGCGGAGTCGTCTCTGTGCACAGCACGGGACAATCCACTGCGAACGCCGTCGGCGTGAGAAGCGTTCCCGTGTACTGCGCTCCATTGTGATAGTGGTAGTCGTACCAACTCGAGATGGCGGAGATAGGAACGATGGTTTCGAGGCCTTTGACCCCCAGAGACGCCGCACCGTTGGCAACTGACCCGTCGTAGGACTTGCCGATCATCCCGACCTTGCCCGTCGACCACGAGGCCTTGACTTCTTCGCCGGACGCGGTGAATGCAGTCCCTTTTCCGTTCAGCCAGTTGATTGTTGCCTGCGCATCCAGCGGCTCCGCCTGCTCGCCGTAGACCTGGCAGCCTTCGGAATTCCGAGTGCCGCGCATGTCCTGGAGCACGACCGCGTACCCACGCGGGACGAAGTAGTTGTCGTAGAAGAGCGGGAACTTCGGCTGCGAGAAGTCACCGTCCTCTTCGGTCTTGGTCTCCGATTCGTTGCCACGCCCCAGCTGCTGGTAGTAGGGGCTCATCTCATAGATGACCGGGACCTTCAATCCCTTTTGTGTCTCTTTTGGTCGGATGATGTCGGTCGCCAGGAGATCGAGGCGTCCGTCCAGGTCCCCATCCATCGTCGACTGCACGTACACGGTTTCCCGAATCGCCTGCGCATAAGAAAAGACCGGTTGGGTGACCCCGTCACGCACCACAATCTTGGGCGCGGACCGGGCACTGGCACGTGCATAAGGAAGCACGAGCACGGCGAGCGCGCCCACGAGCGCAAGACGAAGAACCTTCGAACGGGCGTTCATCGTGCTACGGGTTCGACGACGGGCCGGGCCTCCCTGCGAGGGGCTGGGCGAGCAAAATTAGTCCGGTGAGCTAAGCAGGGCGGGAGGGATTCGAACCCCCGACCACTGGTTTTGGAGACCAGCGCTCTGCCGGACTGAGCTACCGCCCTAGGGAATTGCAGTCTCCCATAGCGTGTGCTTGGAGACGCGTTGCTGCCTCTGGTGTTGAACGCCGGGCACCGGCGTTCTATGCCGGAACGAGACGGCGGCGGCGCCACAGGAGAGCGGCGGTCCCGCCGGCAACGGCGATTGCGAGGCCGCCGGCGTATGCGGCGCGATTGCGCTGCAGATGCGTGAGCGCAAGTTCTCTAGGCGAGGCCGATTGAGGAATGGCGCGCAGCGACGCGACGAGCCCTGCGGGCACGTCCGCCGGCACTGCTCGAAGCTGTGCCAACCCGGCGCGCATCGCCTCGTATATCTCCAGCTCGGCACGGCACTCGGGACACCGGGACAGGTGCCGGCGCACATCCAGAGACGAGCCGGGATCTCCCACGTAGGCCGGTATCGCGGCCTGCACCTCTGCGCACTTCATGTCACTGGGCCTTCCGTCTGGGCGATGAGGTCCTTGAGCTTTTTACGTCCCCGATGGACTCGGACCTTGGCTGCGGTCTCCGAGATCTTGAGTTGGTGCGCGATGTCCGCCATTGGAAGACCGTAAACGTCGCGCAGCACCAGGGGGGCGCGATAGATGTCGGGAAGTTGAGCGAGGCATCGTTCGAGACGACCGAGCTCGATGCGAGCCGTCGCTTGACCCTCGGTGGAACCGGCGGCAGGTACCTGCGCGAGCAGCTCGTCGTCGCCCCCGATCTCGTGGCGCGCGGTACGACTCCGCTTCCGGTGTCTGGAGATGGCGCTGTTGCTCGCGACCCTGTACAGCCACGTGCCGAAGCGCGCGTCGCCGCGAAAGCTCTTGAGCCCTCGCCATACCTTGAGGTACGCATCCTGTGTCGCCTCCGCTGCATCATGTGGGTCCTTCAATATCCGCAAGCACAACGTGTAGACCTGACGGTGCGTCAGCTCCACGAGCTCGGCCCACGCTCGTTCGTCACCTTTTTTGCACCGCTCCAAAACATCGGAGGGGACAAGATCCTCTTCGAGGTTTGCTGAGCTCTCGATTGGACGCCTCAAGGTAACGACAGGTTACCGGCGGCGATAGCTAGCTACGTAGAGGTGTCGAAGATGCTCTCGAGTTGCGAGAGCAGGCTGGCCCGATCGTGCTCCTGGTCGCGCAGGCGTCGAAGCTCGTGCACGTCCATCGCCAGCAGCTCGTCAACTTTGGCGACGAGCTCCTCAGGGTCGAAGGGCTTGGCCATATGCCAGTCGGCACCCAACTCCAGCGTGAGGCGCAGATCCTTCTCGGACGAATGGGCGCTGAGAATCATGACCCGTGTCACATCGCGGATATCCGCGCCGCGCATCTGATCGAGGATGTCGTAACCGTCGAGGCCGGGAAGCATGAGGTCGAGGACGAGGAGCTCCGGAGGGTCGGCGGCGAGCTTCTTGGCGGTCTCTTCGCCGTCCTTTGCGACGGCCACCTCGTGGCCGGCTTCGACGAGCGCGTAAGAGACGATCTGTCTTACGTCCGCATCGTCATCCGCTATGAGAATCTTCGCCACATTTGTCCTTCGGTCGCGCGACTACCTCAAGCCCTCACAACGCATCGGCTTCAACATCCGGATACTTAAGCACCCTGCAGACAATCTGACCAGGGGGCCAGGGGGCGAGGAGTAGATTCCAGGCGTGATCGATTCGCACCTTCCCCGCTTCTCCCAGGCCCTTCAGGCGCTAATCCTGGCGGTGGCCTTCCTACTTCAGGTCGACATCGTCGTGCCGCTTCTGGGAGTGATCATGGGGGTTGCGGCCCTCGGGGGCCCCCGCTGGAACGTTTTTGCCTATGTCTACAAGGGACTGCCGATCCCCCGAGGCGAACCCGAGGCCGCGGCTCCGCCTCGCTTCGCGCAAAGCCTCGGAACGGTCTTTCTCGGCATCGCGACGGTCGGCCTCTACACCTTGCGCGCGGAGTCGACTGCGTGGTGGGT
>DATADF010000316.1:0-6512 GCA_036258695.1 Actinomycetota bacterium | reverse complement strand
CTGCAACCGGCGGGCCATCGCCGAGCCCCACGGCGACCACCGCTGCGCCGCCGGCCCCCGATTCTGGGGGGGCTTGGTTCGTCACGCGGCTGTGGTCATCGATCGAAACCACGTGGAGTTCTCTGACCGAAAAGCGATAGCCGCTAGTCCGAACCTCTAGCGGGCACGACGCTTGGCGGCGAATGGCGCGGCGTATGCTGGTGGTGCTGCGGCTACCCGACTGAGGAGGCGACAGTGCCAGTAACCGTGCGCGACATCCGCGCCTTCAAAGAACGCGGTGAGAGGTTCGTCATGCTTACCGCGTACGACGCGCTCTCAGCCCGACTTCTCGATGAGGCGGGCATCCCAATCCTGCTCGTCGGTGATTCGCTGGGCATGGTGATGCTCGGCTATGAGAGCACGCTGCCGGTCACTGTCGACGAGATGATTCATCACACGGCAGCGGTGGCGCGCGGGAGCAGCAACGCATTGATCATCGGCGACATGCCCTTCATGAGCTATCAGAGCTCACTCGAAGAGGGGATGCGCAATGCCGGCAGGTTCCTCAAAGAGGGCGGGGCGCATGCGGTCAAGCTTGAGGGCGGGGCACGCGTCGTCGAACTCACGACCCGCCTCACCGATTCCGGAATCCCGGTGATGGGGCATCTGGGTCTAACGCCCCAGTCGGTCAACCAGCTTGGCGGCTACCGCGTCCAAGGGCGTAGCGACGAACAAGCGCACCGCATAGTGCAGGAGGCCAAGGACCTAGAAGCCGCAGGAGTGTTCTCGCTGGTGCTCGAGGCGGTGCCGGCCCTGCTGGCGAAGGAAGTCACTGAATCGGTTTCGGTTCCGACCATCGGGATCGGCGCAGGCCCTCACTGCGATGGTCAGGTGCTCGTGTTCCACGATTTCCTGGGCATCAACAGCGGCCATGTCCCAAAGTTCGTCAAGCAATACGCGAATCTCGGAGACGAGATAAAGAAAGCGGCCCAGGAATTCAGGGACGAGGTAGCACGAGGAAAGTATCCGGACGCGGATCACTCGTACGACTAGCTGTGCCGCGTAGGCTTGGTGCGTGGCCGACAAGATCACCTGCCCCAACTGCGGGGGGCTGAATCCCGAGGGCGCGGAATGGTGCAGCCTCTGCTACACGCGCTTTAGCGAGCCAGAACCTCCACCCCCACCGCCGCCGCCTGGTCCGACGGAGCGGGAGTTAGCGCCAACTCCGGCCACCGCCGAGACAGCGGAGGCGACCCCCGCCGGCGCCGCGACAACGCCGTCCGTGCTCACTTCGGCCCCCGCCGACCCGAGCAAGATCGGGATCACTCACGGTGCTTTCACGGTGACCGAGCTGGGCGTGATGTGGACGTGCGCGACCTGCGGCGCTCAAAACATGCTGGACAACCTCGCCTGCACTGTTTGCGGCACACCCTTCTCCCACCTCGTCGAACCGCCCAAGGAAACCCAACGCCCGGAGCGAGATCCCGGTGTAACGACGTTGGTGTCCTTCGCTTTCCCCGGCGCCGGACATGCGTATTTGAAAATGTGGGGCCAGGCGATCACCCGCGCGACTCTCGGGATCTGGTTGATTCTCGTCGTCTTTATCAGCGGAGTTCAGGAGGGCGTTCCGGGTGCGGCGGCGATTGCGATCATCTTTGGACTGGCCGCGTTTGGACTGTGGGCGGTGTCGGCTCACGATGCCTTTCAGGAAGCCAGCGGAAAGCCGGGCGCCGTCTTGTTGCGCGGCAAGGTTGTCCTTTATGGGGTTCTGGGCCTTCTCGGCCTTCTGATTTTCATGATGATGCCCGCCATATTTGCCAACCGCTAGCGCGGCACGCGTCTCGGTAGATCGAGTTGCGGCGGACCGAAAGGACCGGTCTCTGACCGGTTAAACGCCGCCGATACAGACTGGGTCCAGCGGTCCGTGCGGACCGGAGACTTGCCACGAGGCGCCGCGGTAGGCGGCTCCCCAACGACTCTCGCGGTCGAGGGCTAGTAGACCGGCGGACACCTTCTGTCTACTACCGAGAAATTCGATCGTCTGCTCACACGCCGCCTGGGGTGCCGCGCCCTCCTCGACCAGGCGCCCGGCTCGCAGTGAGGCCAAGGTCAACAGGAACAGTTCGCCGACGCCCGTTCCCACGACGGCAACCGCCTCCGACGCGTAGATCCCTGCGCCGAAAATCGGTGCGTCGCCGACACGCCCGGTCATCTTTCCGAACACTCCTCCAGTCGATGATCCCGCAGCCAACCGCCCCTGGGCGTCGAGGGCAACGGAGCCGACCGTGTCGACATACTCCGGGTCGCCGAAGTGGTGCGCCGCAAGTACGCCCTCGGCGCGCGCCTTGTCCCAACGAGCGCGCTGCGCAGGAGTTGAGTCCTCCAGGATCTCCATTCCCGCTCCCAGCTCCATAGCTCCGCGCCCCGCGATGAACACGTGCGGGGTTTGCTCCAGTACGCGTCGGGCCAGAGTTATCGGATGTCGCACGGTGACGTTCGCGACGCCGGCGGCGCGGCCCGTGGAACCGTCCGCGATGCCCGCGTCCATTTCCAATCGGCCCTCACGATCCAACACCGACCCGTAGCCTGCATTCAGCAGTGGGTCGTCTTCGAGCGCCGCGACCGCCAGTTCCACGGCATCCAGCGCGCTGGCTGCTGTGAGCGACTCGGGCAGAGCCCGATCGAGCGAGGCTTGGGACTCCTTGAGGGTGCCGGCAACACCTCCGTGAACGATCACGAAGTTCGGTGGACGACTCGCCGGCGTGACGTATTGCGCGGGTTGTGGTTGGGTCACCGCGGCACTTTCGCACAGTCCCGCCCGCTCCCGAAATGGCGCCGGCAGGCGTGAAATAACCTGTCTCGGTGGCGGTCTTCGTCGTCTCTGATCTTCATGGCGCGCACGAGGAGCTTCGCAAGACGCTCCCACCCGGCGCGACGTTGGTCTTGCTCGGTGACCTCATCAACTTCCTCGATTACTCAGACATGAGCGGGATCCTTACCGAGGTCTTTCCGGTCGAGGCCGTCCAGGAGGTCTCCGATCTGCGCGCCGCCGGCGACTACGAGAAGGCACGGGCGCTTATCCGAGAACGGGCTCAGGGTCGTGAGGAAGAGATCCGAGAGTTGATTGGACGCCGAGTGCGCGAGGAATACGAGGCCGTCTTCTCCGCGCTACCCAACCCGACTTATCTCATCCTCGGCAACGTCGATTCCCCGGCGGTGGCACACGCGTTCGCCCAAGAGCATCCTGGGGTGCACGAAGTCGACGGCCGGGTCGTCGAAATCGAGGGGGAGCGTTTCGGTTTCGTAGGGGGCGCTCTCCCTACGCCGATGCATGTCGCCGGCGAGATCTCCGAAGAGCAGATGCGGGTGAAGGTCGCAGGGCTAGGCGAGACCGATGTCCTCTGTTCGCACATCCCGCCGGCCGTCCCAGAGCTTTGCTACGACACTTTGGCGCGGCACACCGAGCAGGGCAGCGTCGATCTTCTGCGCTACATAGAGGACGTCCAGCCCAGGCGGGCGTACTTCGGCCACGTGCATCAACCGCTTGTATCGATGCTGCGCATTGGGCGTACGGTGTGCATGAACGTGGGGTATTTCCGGGCGACGCAACGAGCGTTTCCACACCAGCTCTAGACCAAGGAGGCTCCGTGGCGGATCGCGTGAAGGACTCGATCGACATAAAGGCGGACGCTGCGACCATCTTCGAGGTGGCGACCGATTTCGCGGCTTATCCCGAATGGAACCCGCCCATCAAGAAAGTCGATATCAAGGAAACCGACTCCCAGGGCCGCCCTGCCAAGGTTTGGTTTGAGGTGGACGCGAAGATCCGCACGGTTACATACACGTTGCAGTACGACTACTCGAACGCGCCGGAGTCCTTTTCATGGGACTTGGTCGGCGGAGACGTAAAGGAGCTCAGCGGTTCCTACACATTCGATGAATTCGACGATGTGACCGACGTCAGCTACGAGATGCAGATCGATCCCGGATTTCCAATCCCCGGATTCCTAAAGCGGCAGGCGGAAAAACAAATCGTCAAAGCCGCACTGGAGGATCTCAGGAAGCGCGTGGAGTCACGCTAGGGTAGGCATATGGTGGCATCGCCGGAGCGTGCAGCGCGTTACAGCGACCTTTTCGATAGCGGTAATCCGCCGCAGCACCCGAACGACTGCGCGTACTGCCCGATCTGCGCAACCATCGGCGTGCTCCGCAATGTGAGCCCAGAGTTGTTCGAGCATCTGGGCGCGGCCGCCCGCGAATTCCTCTTGGCGGCCGGCGTCTTTCTGGATGAGGCGGCGGAGATGCTCGCGTCTCATCAAGGACCACCGCGCGCCGCTCATGACGGCGACCAACCCCACAACGTTCACCGCATCGACTTCCAGTAGTCGGCCGAGATGAGTGCGGTGACGCGAGCGGCAATCGGTGTGGACATCGGCGGAACGGGAACCAAAGCCGGAGTGGTGAACGAGGAGGGTGAGGTCGTCGCTCGCGTCGAACGACCGACGGACACGAGCGCGGGAACCAAGAGCATCATCGCGACCGTCGAGGATCTGTTGCAGCGGCTTCCCGAGCTCAATGTCGAGGTGACGGCGATTGGGGTCGGAGCAGCCGGTTTCATCGATCACGAGCACGGCTCGGTGTCCTTCTCGCCAAACCTCACGTACGACGACCCACAAATCGGAGAGGCTCTGCAGTCACGGGTGGGACTCCCGGTCACCGTTGAGAATGACGCGAATGCGGCGGCCTGGGGGGAGAGGACATTTGGTACCGCCCGAGGCTCAGATCACGTTGCGATGCTCACTATTGGTACCGGCATCGGAAGCGGGGTCGTAGTCGACGGCCGGTTGATCCGGGGCTTCCGCGGTGCAGGGGCGGAGTTCGGCCATGTGGTAGTCGACCCACAGGGGCCTCCCTGCTCTTGCGGACTGCGAGGATGTCTGGAACAGCTTGCTTCGGGTACCGCGATTGCGCGACTCGCACGGGTCGCGGTTGAGGCGGACCCGAGCAGTTCCATCGTGGCCTTCTCGGGCGGGCCCGGCGCCATCACCGCCGAACATGTCGCCAAGGCCGCGCGCGAATACGACGAGACGGCCAGAGGGGTGTTGCGCCGCGCCGGGGAGGCCCTCGGTGTGGGGCTCTCGAACGTGGTCAACGTCTTCGACCCCGAGGTGATCGTGCTGGGTGGGGGAGCGGTGGAAATCGGCGAGCCGTTTCTGGGCCCGGCTCGCGACCGATTGGTCGATTTAACGAATGCGCAGCATCGTCGACCCATGCGTCTCGATCTGGCATTGCTGGGAAACGACGCGGGCGTAGTGGGGGCGGCAGCTCTGGCGCTGCAGGGGACACTGAACTGATGGCTATCGAACACCCGGACGCCGGACCGGATGAGGAGGCCAAAGCCCGCTCTGCAACCGCGTTGAAGGAATACGTCCTGTTGGTGCCGCGCCTGATCAGGCTCGTGTGGCGCTTGATGCGCGACCCGCGCGTCCCGGCGCGGAGCAAAGCTGCTCTCGTCGTATTGGCGGGCTACATCGTGTTTCCGGTGGACGTGATTCCCGATTTCATCCCCGGCGTCGGTCAACTGGATGAGCTCGTCCTGACTGCCTTTGCATTGGACCAGATCCTTAATCGGGTCCCCTACGAGGTAGTAGCCGAGCATTGGGAGGGCGAGGAAGACCTCCTGCAGGTGATTCGCGAGGTGCTCGATCTTTCGACCGCGTTCATCCCAGGCTGGTTGAAGGCACGATTCAGCAAGTCCTGACGGCTCGCTGTCCTCGAGCATGAACTCCGCAGGAGCGGTAGTTGCGCTCGTCCTGCTCGAATGGACGGCAGGATGGGCCGCGGGTGCCGCGTGGGTCCAGTCCTGGGGGGTGGTCAGACGAGGGCATTTCCGGATCACGGCATGGCTGGTCGCAGTCCTCGCGGTCTTGACGCTCGTCGCGTTCCGCGATCTCTCAGCTCGGCCCCTGGGGCCGCAGGTGTTTTTCGTGCTTGCCGTCGCCGGCCTTGCCTATCTCGCCGCGCAGTACGTGCGCTCGGAGCGACCTGCGATCGGCGCGGGAGGTGTGCTTGCGGCACTTGGTTTCTTCGCACTCGGCATGGGCGCGCGCGCGGTTGATGGGTGGCCTCCTCTTGCTGCCGCCTTGCAACTGATCGCGGGTGCCGTTCTCCTGGGCGCCGTTACGAACGGCATGATGCTCGGACACTGGTACCTGAACCAGCCCGGGCTGCAGCCGTGGGCGCTCGAACGGTTGACTACGCTGTCGCTCGCGGGCATCGGCCTTTCGATCGTGGCGGGAGTAGTGGGCGCCGGTCGCCTCCTGGCCGCTGATACGAGCGGTGCGGTACTGGGACTGCCGGGCTTCGGCGAGGATTTCGGGACGGTCTTCTTTGTGGTTTGGATCGCGTTGGTGGGCCTGACCGGCGCTGTTCTGTGGGCGGCGCGGCGCTGCGTCAAGCTTCGCTCGATCCAGTCGGCGACGGGACTTCTATACGTAGCGCTCGTCTCCGCCGGGGCCTCCGACTTCTTGGTG
>DATADF010000315.1:0-3066 GCA_036258695.1 Actinomycetota bacterium | reverse complement strand
TGAACGTCCGCGCTCAGCAGCGCGAAGCACTCCCTCGCGACCGGCAACCCCGCGAGGACAGCCGGCTGCCGTAGCTCGATTTGGGCGGAGCCGTGTCGGCCGGGCGGGATTACGGCTTGGGTGGTGATGTCGCCGCGACCGATGTCCTCGGAGAGGAAGCGATCGACCATGGCGCGCACCGCGCGCGGGTCCAACGTGGGCTCCATGAAGAAAGCGTAGTAGACGAGTTTAGGGCTGGTTCTCGCCGTGGAAGAGGCCGGAGACGGATTCCTCTTCGAAGACCGCCTTGATCGTTTGAGCGATCGTTGGAGCGATCGACAGAACGACCAGCTTGTCGATCGCCTTTTCGCTGGGGATCGGCAGTGTATTCGTCACCACGATCTCCCTCAGCGACGAATTCTTGATTCGATCTACCGCGGGATCCGACAAGATCGCGTGGGTCGCCGCCGCGTAGACCTCGGTGGCGCCCGCCGCGATGAGTGCCTCCACTCCGTTAACGAGCGTGCCGGCAGTGTCGATCATGTCGTCGACGATCACGCAGACCTTCCCCTCGACCTCACCCACCACACCACGTGTCTCGCTGGCATTACGGACATCGCGCCGCCGCTGCTTGTGAAGAAACGCGACTTGCCCGCTGAGATCGTCGAACTCCGCGAAGTGCTCGACCCACTTGTCGGCGAGGCGCACGCCTCCGGAGTCGGGCGACACGATCACAAAGTCGTCCTCCAGGATGTTCGAGAAGTAATCCGCAAGCACGGGCAGAGCTGTCAGGTGATCGAACGGCACATCGAAGAAACCTTGTATCTGGCCGGAGTGGAGGTCCACCGACAGCATCCGGTCCACTCCGGCAGCCTCGTACATGTCCGCCATCAACTTGGCTGTGATCGGCTCCCGACCCCGGGCTTTCCGGTCCTGACGGGAGTATGGGTACAGAGGACAGACCGCAGTGATCCGCTTCGCCGAGGCGCGTTTTAGCGCATCGATCATGATCAGCTGCTGCATGATGTAGTGGTCGACGGGCTCGCAGATGCTCTGGATCACGAATGCATCGCAACCGCGTACCGAATCCGAGAACCGTGCATACGTCTCGGAGTTCGCGAACGTCTCGGTGTCGACATAGCCGAGCTTCATACCGAGGTGTTCCGCGATCTCCTCGGCCAGCGGCCGATTGGCCGTGCCCGAGAAGATCATGAGTCGCTTGTGAGTCAGGAGCTCCACGCGCCGGCCTCCATCGTCGCCGCTCGACTACCTATTGTGCCGTGTCGTCCGGTGGTTCGCTCGCTTTGTCTTCCGGTCTCTCTCGCATACGGTCCCCTTTTCCCTCGATGACGCGCGCCGGGACTCCGACCGCGAGCGCTCCGTCGGGCACATCTCCCTTGACGACGGCCCCCGCACCCGTAGCGGCCTTCTTCCCGATGCGCACGGGAGCCACAAGCATGGTGTCGGAACTGATGTAAGCCTCGTCTTCGATCACGGTCTTGTGCTTGTTCACACCGTCCCAGTTGCACGTGATCGTGCCCGCGCCCACGTTTACGGCGCGGCCGATCTCGGCATCACCAAGATACGAAAGGTGATTGGCCTTGCTGTTCTCTCCGATCGTCGTCTGCTTCGTCTCGACGAACGTGCCAACGCGCGCCCCGCGCTCCAACCTGGTGCCCGGGCGGAGGGACGCAAACGGACCCACACTCGCATCGGGGCCGATGGATGACCCTCGGACCACGGCGAAGGAGATCCGCGCCCCATCGTCGATCTGTGAGTCGATGATTTGGGCTTGGGGGCCTATCTGGACCCCCTCGCCGATCGTGGTGTCGCCCTGGAGGAACGTGAATGGCTGAATCACCGTGTCGCGCCCAATTTGCACGGTTTGGTCGATGAAGGTCGATTCCGGATGCACGATCGTTACGCCTTCGCTCATCCAGCGTTCGCAGATCTCCCGACGCTTGCGTTCCGCCGCGTCGGCTAGCTGCGAGCGATCGTTGACTCCGAAGACCTCATCCTCAGCGCCCATAACGGCCATCACGCTATCTCCGTTGGCACGCAAAAGCGCCACCACATCGGTCAAGTAGTACTCGTCTTGGGCGTTTTCGTGATCTACCTTGCCTAAAACGGCCCTAAGACGTTCCAGCTCGAAGACGTACGAGCCGGCGTTCACCTCGGTGATCCGCTTCTGCTCCGCGTCCGCATCCGACTCTTCGACGATTCTCGAGATCGCGTCTCCATCTCGAATCACTCTTCCGAAACCTGTGGGATCGATTAGTTCCGCGGTCAACAATGTCGCGGCCGCCCCCGAGTCAAGGTGACTGCCAACCAGTCTCTCCAGCGTCTCGCTAGTCAGGAGCGGGGCATCGCACGGCGTCACAAGGACGTGCTCCACGGAGCCCTCTCCCAATGCCTCAACCCCAACTCTGAGCGCGTCGGCCGTACCCCGCGGAGGGTCTTGGATCGCGAGCGAGACATCGCGGTCTGCGAGTAAGGCCGACGATTGAAGAGCGACTTGAACCGGGGGCGAAACGACTATCACCGTGGACCGGAGTTCCAGCGGAGCGACGATCCCGAGGGCATGCAGCAGCAACGGACGCCCGAGGAACGTGTGGAGCGGCTTGGGGATGCGCGATTTGAATCGCTTGCCCACGCCCGCGGCGAGCACGACCGCTCCAACTTCTTGAAAATCCCTCATCGCGTCACCGTACTCGTACTATGAAGACCCTCTCTGTGCCCCGTGGGGTAATTGGCAGCCCGAGGGATTTTGGTTCCCTAAGTTCTGGTTCGAATCCAGGCGGGGCAGCGTCGCGCAGCGACGCTTCATCGGCTCGCTGCGCTCACCGATCCCACGGCTGCCCTCGGCCCGCCTGGACAACAGGCGGGGCAGCGTCGCTTAGCCGAGGATCTCGATGGCGCGCGGTTGCGAGCACGTCACCTGAGTGTGGTCAAAGCTCGAACGCACTGCGGCCCCGACGCTCCGAGCGTGATCGGCCGACTCGCACAACCCGAAGATCGTTGGCCCCGAGCCACTGACCAGAGCTCGGATCGCGCCGACCGCTTCCATAGCGCGGAGCCCGTCCTCCA
>DATADF010000314.1:0-1704 GCA_036258695.1 Actinomycetota bacterium | reverse complement strand
CGAACTCCGCCGGGCGGCCCAGGCGATGTGGATGAGGGATCTGCTCGGCGAGGCGCTGGCGAGCCTCCTCGGGGAGGCCGGCGAGCATCGGTGTGTCGAAGGTCCCCGGCGCAATCGATACACAGCGGATCTTCTTGGCCGCGAGATCCCTGGCGATCGGCAGCGTCATGCCGACGATCCCACCTTTTGATGCCGAGTACGCGGCCTGGCCGATCTGTCCGTCGAAAGCCGCGATGCTCGCCGTGTTGACGATCACACCGCGCTCATCGTCGGCCTCATCCTGGCTCGCCATCTGTGCAGCCGCGTAGCGGATCACGTTGTAGGTCCCGATCAGGTTCACCCGCACTACGAACTCGAAGCGCTCGAGATCGTTCGGCGTCCCTTCTTTCGTAAGAACGCGTCCCGGAAACCCCACGCCCGCGCAGTTGACGGCGATATGCAATCCCCCGAATTCGGCGGTCGCTAGCTCGACCGCGGCGCGAACTTCGTCTTCGGAGGTCACGTCGGCGGGGGCGAAGCGGGCCCTTTCTCCGAGCTCCTTAGCCGCGGTCTCGCCGTTCGATGACGGAAGGTCCACCACCACGACCGACGCGCCGCCGGAGTGAAGGCGTTCGACGGCTGCGAGCCCCAAGCCCGACGCGCCGCCGGTGATCAGTGCGACTTTGCCCTCTAGCTTCAAACGGCCTCTTCCGTAACGACCTCGCCGGTCGCGAGCACGAGCCCATCCTCGCATCTCGTCTCCACACGTCCATCGGAGAACTGCTCGTGATAGAGGGCGGCATACGCGCCGCCGCGCGCCAGCAACTCGGAATGGGATCCCCGCTCCAAGATGCGCCCGCGGTCGAGGTAGAGAATTGTGTCGGCGGACAGGATCGTGGACAGGCGGTGGGCGATCGCGATCGTTGTTCGTCCGTGCATAAGTGGGTCGAGCGCGCGCTGCACGAGCCGCTCCGAATGCGTGTCGAGCGCACTTGTCGCCTCGTCGAGAATCAAGACGTTCGGGTTCTTGAGAATGACTCGCGCGATCGCCAAACGCTGCTTCTCGCCGCCGGACATCTTGTAGCCGCGCTCACCGACAACCGTGTCGAATCCATCGGGCATCTCCATGATGCGGTCGTAGATGTGAGCCGCACGGGCCGCGGCCTCAAGCTGCTCGTCGCTCGCGTCGGGATCTCCGTACAGGAGATTGGTGCGCACCGAGGCGTTGAACAGATAGGTCTCCTGGGTGACCATGCCGATGATCTCGCCGAGGGACTCCAACCTGATGTCGCGCACATCCATCCCATCGATCAGCACGCGTCCCCGATTGACGTCGTAGAGGCGAGGTATCAGATACGTAAGGGTGGTCTTGCCCGCGCCGGACGGACCGACGAGGGCCACTAGCTGCCCCGGCTCGACCGTGAAGTCCACGCCCGCGATCGTCCACAGGCGGTCTTGGGATCCGGCCCCCTCGGGGACCCATTCCGATGTTGCCGGACGTTCGTAGCGGAACCAAACGTCGTCGAGCTGGACACGACCCCGGACCTCGTCTCGACGCAGCTCGATCGCGCCGTCCCGGTCGACGATGTCGCGCTCCAGATCTAGGTACTCAAAGATGCGATCGAAAAGCGCGAGCGACGACTGGATCTCTACATTGACGTTGAGCAACTGGCCCATTGGGAAGAACAGTCGGCTCTGCAGAGTTGTGATGGCGACGATCGTTCC
>DATADF010000313.1:0-2735 GCA_036258695.1 Actinomycetota bacterium | reverse complement strand
CCGGGATGTAGCAGAGTTAACCGAAGCCCCACTGGTGGCTACCCACTCGAACGCCCACGCCCTGTGCCCAACGACGCGCAACCTCACAGACGGGCAGCTCGACGCCATCCGCGACTCGGATGGGATGGTGGGCGTGAACTTCGCAGTCGCCTTCCTGCGCGAGGACGGACAGGACGAGGAAGACACGCCGCTGGAGACAGTGGTGCGCCACGTGGATTATCTGGTGGAGAGGGTCGGCATCGAGCGCGTGGGCTTCGGCTCGGACTTCGACGGGGCGAAGATGCCGCGCGAGATCGGGGACGCCTCCGGATTGCCGAAGCTGCTCGGGGCGTTGCGCGACAACGGCTACGATGCCGATGCGCTCCGGAAGCTCTCTCACGATAACTGGGTCCGCGTCCTGCGCGAGACCTGGCGCCGATAGGCTCGCGGCGGCGAGCAAGAAGCTGACGCCACCGCTGGCCTATCGCCTCGTCGCTCCTCCTGAGCGGTTTCTGTGGGAACTCTCATGGTTTTCAAAGGCGTTACACATCCTCGAACGTCAGACTGCCGAGGTAGGCGCAGCGTGACGCTATAGCCGTGGTGTCGAGGAACGATATAGGAGGGCCTCATGGGGACGATAACGCGAGGGACCCGCAACGTGCTCCGCAACCCGATCCGTCTGGTGATCGTCAGCGTCCTGCTCGGTACCAGCCTCATGTTCGCCGCCGCGATGGTGGCGCTCAACGCTGGCACGCAAGAACGCTTGGCGGACGTTCGGGGCTCGGTCGGGACCATCATCGATATCCTGCCGGCTGGGGTAGGACCCGGGGGCGGTTCGGTGGTGTCGGTGCAGGGTGGCGGTGGTGGCGCCACGATCTCCGAGGAAACCTTGCGCGCTGCGGCAAAGGTCCCCGGCGTAGAAAGCGTCGAGGGGCGGATCGAGAGACCGTACAAGGGGTCGGAGCTGAAGGGATCGGCGGAACTCCCGGAGGGATTCGCACCGGCGCCCGGCAGCGGCGCAAGCAACGGTACGCTGCCGCCGATGGTCTTCGGGGTATCACCCGACGATTCCCGAGCTACTCGCGTTGCCGACACCGCTGCCAAGATGGTCGCCGGCAGGGGGCTCACGGAAGACGATGCCGAGGCAAACGTAGCGATCATGGGGAAGGCCCTCGCCGAAGCGAACGGCTTGGACGTCGGCTCGCGAATCACGGTCGAGGGGAAGAAGGTCGAGATCGTCGGCCTCTATGAGACCGGCCAGAGTTTCGGCGACAACTCGTTCGTCTTACCCCTGAAAACGATGCAGCGCCTCTACGGTATCGAGGGCGTGAGCTCGGCAACCGTTCACGTGGGCAGCGGCACGCAGGCCGCGGAGGTGGCCGACAGGCTGCGCGAGACCCTAGGGAACAAGGTCGACGTCATCAGCCAGGAAGACCTGTTCGCCGGCACGTTCAAGGCGCTCGAGGCTGCCCGGCGCAACACGCTGATCGGGTTGGTCGGAGCGCTCGCGACGGCAGCCTTCGTTATCGTCTTCGCAGTCTTCCTCATCGTGCGGGAGCGCACGAAGGAGATAGGGGTTCTGAAGGCCCTCGGGGCCTCCAACTGGCACGTGGTCGGGCAGTTCGGCGTCGAGGTTCTGGCCCTTAGCGGGATCGCCGCCATCGCGGCTGCCGGGCTGCTCGCTCTCGCGGGGCCGGCCATCGCCAGCGCCTTCGATCTCACGGGCTCCGGTGGTGGACCCGAGGGGGGTATCAGTAGTGGGCCGGTCGCGATCGAGATGGGCGGTTCGCCCGCCGGGGGAGCCATCGATCCCCTGAGCGCGGGTCTCACTGTCGAGACCTTGCTCCTCTTGCTCGGCCTCGGCGTCGTCCTGGCAGTGATCGCCAGCGCGATACCCGCCCTGTACGTAGCGCGTACCAAACCCGCAGAGGTACTGCGTCAGGCGTAGCGGACACCCTGGCGCCACGAAGACCGGAAGGAGAGTGGTAGAAGTGTTGTCAACAGACCGGACCTGGGAAGAAGCCATCATCGCCGAAGGCTTGACCAAGCACTTCACGCATCGCGGGGAGACCGTAAAGGCTGTGGACGACGTAAGTTTCAGGTTCGCGCCGGGGCAGCTGGTCGCGGTCACGGGCCCGAGCGGTTGTGGCAAGTCTACCCTCCTGTACCTGCTCGGGAGCCTGGAGAAGCCGACCGCCGGGAAATTGCTTGTCGACGGAGAGGACGTGGTAGCACTCTCAGGTCATCGGGAGAACGCTTTCCGGCGGAGCAAGGTCGGATTCGTCTTCCAATCCTTCCACCTGATCCCGAACCTGTCCGCGCTGGAGAACGTGATGCTCCCGATGGAGCTGTCAGGACGTCCGCGCCGAGAACGGGAGGCCCGGTCCCACCAGTTGCTCGCCCAAGTGGGTATAGAATCCGATCGACGGTCGCACCGTCCTGGAAAACTCTCGGGCGGGCAGCAGCAGCGGGTCGCCATCGCCCGCGCCCTGGCCAATGACCCTGCGGTCATCCTCGCCGACGAGCCCACCGGCAATCTCGACTCGCACACCAGCGGACGCATCGTGGGATTGCTGCGGCAGCTGGCGCGAGAGGGAAGGACCGTAGTACTCGTGACCCACGACAAGGACATCGCCCGCTACGCCGACACTCGCCTAGCCCTGCGCGACGGGCGGATCTCCCCGGTGAACGCGGTTACGGAGAAGGAGGAGAGCAGATGACCCTCGGTGCTGGACACACCATCCGGCGTCCGCCGG
>DATADF010000312.1:0-1822 GCA_036258695.1 Actinomycetota bacterium | reverse complement strand
GTGCGGATCGCTCGGGATCGTTGTACGTCTGGGCTTCCTCGAGCTCCTCGCGAAGGTCCTCGAGGCGCTTCTTGTAGGCGGCCTTGGCGTTTGCATCGAGGATCTCGCCCGCATCACCGCTGTTTCCAACCGCGAGAACTTCGCGCACGACGGCAGCCGTTCCAGAGATGGGTCGACCCTCAACCGCTGTCGCGAGATCGAGTACGTGGACCTCGCGTCCCGGCACCTTGAGCAGCTGCGCTATGTAGCGCAGCCCCTTGCTATCCCTGAGCCGAATCTCGGTGCCGTCGTAGCTGATCCTCCAGTAATCACCCTCTCGGACAAACTCTCCACTAGCCGTCGCTGCGTGAGCGAGGTCCGGCGCGTCGACCTTCGACCGAGCGTTAGCGAGCCCTGCCCTGATCTTCTCGATCTCGGGAGCACCTGCCCCTGCCATGACCGAGACCTTCAGCGCTCTTTGGAACAGGCGGATGGCCTCTTCATATGCATGTTGTGCCAAGGCGCTCTCGGCCGCGTGGATCGCGTAACGCATAGTTTTGACAGCATCGCCCGCCTGCGCGGCCTTGAACCAGTGGTGCGCGAGCTCGGGCAGCTTCGCCTCGGGCGGAGCGGCGTACGACTCCTCAAGTGTCTCCGCGACGGTGCGATGAAGTCGCATCCTTTTCGTGGTGGTGAGATCTTCGTACAGCGTTTCGCGGATGAGGATGTGCGTGAATGCGTAACGGCCGAGCGCGCTGGTTTCCGAGATGATCTCCGCGCTAACGGCCGGAGTCAGGAGCTCGAGCAGCGGTTCGATCTCGATGTCTACGACGCGCTGCAACAGCGTCACGTCGAACTCGCGACCGATCACCGCCGCAACGGACAGCAGCTCTCGCACGTCTTCACCGAGCCCTTCCAACCGCCGCCGGATGATCCCGCGCGCGCCCTTGGGCACCCGGAATCCCACGGAGTGATCGGGCCGGTGGATGTCACCTTTCGCCGTGAGCATGCGGATCGCCTCGTCGATGAAGAGGGGATTGCCTTCAGTCGCCTGGCTCAGCGCGCGAGCGATCGCGTCCGAGGGCCTCTCGCCCACTCGCTTCTCGTAGAGCTGCTTGACGGCCTCTTCATCCAAACCGGAAAGCGTCAACCGATGGGCGTCGCGCGCTGTGTCCGACAAGAGGCGTTCCTGTTCGGGCCTCGCACGCGCTGCGACTTCGTCATAGGTGCCCACGAGCATCAGTGGGACCTCGCGGTCGTGCTTCACGAGGAACTGAAGCAACGAGAGCGAGGACTCATCGGCGGCGTGGAGATCCTCCAGGATCACCATCATCGGTTTGGTCGCCGCCGCCGCGTGGACGAACGTCGCCACGGAGTCGAACAGACCGAATCGATGGTCGGAAGAGACGTGCTCGGACGTCCTAACGCCAAGACGTTCGGCTAGCTGAGGGACGAGGCGCGCCACTTCGGGCGCGCCTGAAACTGCGGATCGCAATGCAGAGTCGTCCATCTCCGAACACAATTGCCGAAGGACCTGGATCCAGGGCCAGTAGGCGGGAGCGTCCACGGCCTCCCAGCAGCGCCCGGGTACGACCCGGACACCTCGATCGCGTGCGGACGCAGCGGCTTCCTCCACGAGGCGGCTCTTGCCCATACCGGCGTCCCCCGCGATGAGGAAAAGCCGGGCGTGGCCCGCGAGCGCGTCGTCTAGCCCCGCGTGGAGCGTGGCCAGCTCTACTTCCCGGCCCAGCAACTCCGGCTGTCCCGCCTTCACGGGTGACAACCCTTCCACTCGTCCAGCCAACCCCAAGAGATAGTCATTCTCGCTAGGGCCGCCGGCCAC
>DATADF010000311.1:0-3419 GCA_036258695.1 Actinomycetota bacterium | reverse complement strand
GCGGGTTCGAGTCCCGCCCCCGGAGCTCCCATCGGTGACATGCGGTGAAGGAGATAATGCGTCTGGGGGATGTGTTCCGCAGGAGACGCCAGGCCCCTGCCCAATAAGGAGAGCCAATGCGTAGAAATCGTTTCCTTCTGATCCTTGGCCTCGCTGCGCTTGCGACTGCGGCAGTCGTCGGCCCCTCCGTTGTTGCCGCCGGAGCGGACGAGACCGGGCCCACACCCGAGGCTGGTCTGCCTGCGCAGGTTGTCGATTTCGAGCCCTATTCGATCGGCAACAAGACCTACAAGACGACCGACTTCACGAAGGGAACTCGCGAGGCCCAGACCAAGTGGCGGGTCATCAGCGGGACCGGTAACGCGGCCGAGATCTGGATTACCACCATGAGCGACGGGCGCCTGTTCGATCTCGGGGGCCGCTATATCAACTACTCAGACGACAAGGGCCTGACCTGGAAGTCGGTCCGGCCGCTGGAGCCACTGGTGAACGCCGAGGGATCCGTACTGGGTGCGCCGAACGGTGACGTGGTCGGGGTGACGTGGGATCCGTATTCAGGCGACCGAGTGCTGACTTTCAAATACAGCGCGGGTGAGGACACCTGGTACTACATGTACAACGTGCTGCACACGCCCTTCTGGGACCGTCCGGGGATCGATGTACTGCCCGGAAAGTTCACCACCCCCACAGGTGAGACCGTCCCTTACATCACATTCATCAATGGGCTGCCGCACGATCCCTGGTACTACAGCTACGACGGGCTGCACTACAACAACGTGTCGAGTTTCCAGGCCGACAAGCAGATGACCGAACCGATCTCGGAATGGGCCAATGTCAAGCCGAACAAGGCCTTCGACTACATCCAGCCGCACTATTACTTCCCGTTCACGCCGCTCGGTGGAGGCAAGGCGATTACGGGCACCAACACCCATTCAATGTTCTCGGCAGAGGACATGCGTTGGCATGACTTCACTCTTCCCAACGGGAAGAGCTTTGACGGCGTCACGCAGACGGACTCGAGGGGCCGGTTGCACACCGTCGTGAACACGGGCGATGGCTTCTTCTATCGGATGTCGACCGACGGCGGAAGGACCTGGGAGACCTTGAAGGTTAAGGGTGGCTTCGCAGGTGACTTCCGCGCCAACGCGGCTGCGGGAGTAGCTGGGGTGTGGGCACTCTTGAAGCAACAAGATCTCGTTTACAAGATCGACATCTCCGGTGACAAGCCAAAGCTGATTCGTGAGTACGTGGTGGGCCTTGGCGACGATTGCCGTTGTGGCGGTGTTGGTTTCTATGGGGCGAGCGGCGGCCACCGGTTCGACTTCTCCAGCATCGTCGTCTTTCCAGATGGGAAAGTCGGGGTGTCGTTCATGGACTCCACGACGCTGATGCCGTTCCCGACGCTCGGTCTTGAGGTCGTCGCTCCGGCTCTCGCTATAGAGCTCGACACGAAGCTGAAATAGCCCGGGGCATTTTCGGCGTTTATCGTTCGGCCGTCGGGGCCGTAGCTCAGTTGGTCAGAGCGGCGGACTCATAATCCGTTGGTCGCTGGTTCGAGTCCAGCCGGCCCCACGAACCTCGTCGATGACATGGGAGGCACACGGTTTATGGACCCCAGACCCGAACAGGACATCCGATTCGGAGATCCGGACGCCCCGCCCACACGTTGGGAGGAGGCTCTTCACGTGCTCGAAACTGCTGAACTCTTCTGGATCTCCACGGTTCGAGGCGACCGACGCCCGCATGTGACCCCGTTGCCGGCGGTCTGGTTCGAGGACCAGCTTCACTTCTGCACCGGCCCGGACGAGCAGAAGGCGGTAAACATCGCGGGAAATCCACGCGTCGTGCTCACGACCGGCTGCAACCTTTGGAAAGAGGGACTCGACCTGGTGGTCGAGGGGAGCGCGGTCCGCATCAATGATGAGACTCGGCTGCGCACTCTCGCGGATCTCTGGCGCCGCAAGTATCACGGTGACTGGGATTTCTCGGTGCGAGATGGCATGTTCCGTCACGAAGATGGTGGTTCAGCGATCGTCTTCGCGCTCGCTCCCGCGAAAGTGATCGCTTTCGCAAAAGGACCCTTTGCCCAGACGCGATTCCGCTTCAATGTCCCCGGATGAGGAAGTCTTCTGGCAAGAAGGCGTGACTCATAATCCGTTGGTCGCTGGTTCGAGTCCAGCCGGCCCCACGATCAAAACGGCAGGTCACGGCACACCTCGGCGAGGGGTGACCGGGCTTAAAGTCGCCCGATGAGCGATGGGCCTCTTTCGGACCTGAATACTCAGGAGACTCTGACGCGGCTGCTCGACGAACTGGGCGAGCATCCTGAACGGATTGAAGAGGTCTCCAGGCGGATCGAGGCCATCTTCCAACAGGACCGAACCGTGATGGTGCTCGACATGAGCGGATTTACGCGTGCCACACAACAAGGAAACATCATCTCGTTTCTCCTCAGCATCAGCCAGATGCGCCGGTTGGTCACGCCCGTCGTCCGGACGCACGGCGGCATCGTGGTACGAGCAGAGCATGACAACCTGACGTGCCTCTTCGATCGTGTCTCGGAGGCCGTCGCCGCAAGCCGCGACATCACGGAACGATTGCAATCTGCAAATGTGATTCTCCCGTCGGATAAGGAGCTCTATGCCTCAGTAGGGATCGGACACGGGCCGATTCTGAATATCGAAAACGAGGCAATATTCGGCAACGAGGTCAACCTCGCTTCGAAGTTGGGAGAGGACATCGGCAATCTCGGTGACGTGCTCCTGACCGAGGCCGCCTATCAGCAGCTGGACGACCCCGGCGATCGCTTCGAGAAACGAGTTGTCAGCGTGTCGGGGCTCGAGCTCGCCTACTACGCGATGAGGCGCTAAGAGAAAGCTGCAGTAATGACTGCGCGGCGGACCAACTTCGCGTTGCTTCTCGCCTTGGCTCTCGCTTTCGCTACTGGAGTGACAGCCTTTGGCATCGGCACAGGATGGAACCGCTGGATAACCGTGCAACATGGGATCGCCGGTTTCTTGATCATCGCCCTCGCTCCGTGGAAGTCGCTGATCGTGCGACGCGGCCTGGCGCGGCACAGGCCGGGTTCCTGGGCGTCGATTGCCCTCCTCGTGCTGGTAGTGATTGCGATTGTCTCGGGATTACTGCATTCCACGGGGACGGCAACCGATATCGGCGGTCTCAGCGCGATGCAGATACACGTCGGTGCCGCATTGGTGTCGTTGCCTTTCGCTCTGTGGCACGTTCTGAAGCGATCGGTCCGCGTTACGCCGATGGATTTTGCGCGCCGCCGGCTACTGCGAGCCGGTGCATTTGTGGGCGGAGCCGCAGTGACTTACTCGGCAACTGAAGGTCTTATCAAGGTCGCGGGTCTGCCTGGAGCAAGCCGGAGATTTACAGGGTCGCATGAGCGCGGGTCA
>DATADF010000310.1:0-6286 GCA_036258695.1 Actinomycetota bacterium | reverse complement strand
AGAACCCGAGAGCAATCAGGCCCGGCCTCACCACGGCAACGTCGTTTTGGGTTCCAGGGCAGGAGACGAAAGCAACTTCCCTGGGCCGACTTCCCGAGATGTCGAAGATGTGGACGCCTCCCTCGTCGCCTTCTTGAGCGGCATAGACGAAGCGTCCCGCGAAGTCGATGTCCGTCCCGGCGGAATAGGGAAAGTGCGCGACTTCGGTAATCGCCTCTGACGTCTGCTCGGCACGCGTCCCGGCGTGTGCCGGAAAGAGGGCGTGAGTGAACGGCGCCAATAAGAGCACGGCGGATAACGCAAAGCGCCCGAGGCTCGCCGAGCGTGGTCGTGTATCTATCCGCATCCGCTGATTATCGCCAACGGGTTAGTTAAGACGTCCCACTCTCTAGATCTCGCCTGCGAATGTGTCGCATGCGTTCGGATCGCCATCCTCGAAGCCGCGCCGGAACCACTCCATCCGCTGCTCGGAGGAACCGTGCGTCCAGGTCTCGGGATTGACCCTCTCACCGGCTTGTGACTGGATGCGGTCGTCGCCGACCGCGGCGGCGGCATCGAGGCCCTCTTGTAGATCACCGCTCTCCAGCAGATTTCGCTCATAAGTAGTGAACGCCCAGACGCCGGCGAAGCAATCGGCTTGTAGCTCCATCCTTACCGACAGCTCGTTGGCATCGTCTGGATTGGCTCGCTGCTCTTGACGAACACGGCCCTCGACACCGAGCAGCTTTTGGACGTGGTGTCCGATCTCATGCGCGAGCACGTACGCCTGCGCGAAGTCCCCGGGCGCACCGAACCGGCGCCGCAGCTCTCTAAAGAAGTCGAGGTCGAGATACACCTTCTGGTCGGCGGGACAGTAGTGAGGCCCGATCTGTTCCGTCGCTCCCCCGCACGCGGAGTGGGTCGATTGCTCGAACAAAACGAGCTGTGCCCGGTCGTAACGTTTGTTGGATTGGGCGAACGTGTCCTCCCAGAAGTTCTGCGCGTCGTCCAGGACGAAGGACATGAAATCGACAAGGTCGGCGTCGGGATCCTGGCTGCGCGGAATCGGAGCCTCGGCGGGACCGCGCGGGTTCTGCAAGCCACCGATTAGATCGCCGAATCCCCCATCGTCTCCGCCACCAAGGAACATGAACAGCAGGACGATGATCACACCGGGTATCCCGAGGCCCGCACCGATCGTCCCGACCCGGGCACCCGGAGCCCCGCGGCGATCCTGTATGTCAGAGCTGCGCCTCCGTCGCCTCCACCTCATGCTCTGGTCATACCCTCTGGCGGCATCGATCGCCACGGCCCCGTGCTCTCAGCCGTCCTATCAGTTAGAAAAGGCGTCGACGTCGTCTTCAAGGAGGCAGCGATGGGTGATTACAGGGTGCTTCGCGTCGGCGGACTGGTGGCCATGATCGGCGCCGTGCTGGCAGTCGTTTTAAACCTTCTGCATCCGCGCACAAGCAATCCCACACTGGAGGAGGAACTCGATCTCGCGTCCTCGCGGGGTATCTGGATGCTTGATCACTTCGGTCTGCTCTTGATCGGGGGTTTCTTCCTCTTCTCGGGTTGGGCAATCGCCCGGTCCTTCAGGACTGAGCCCTCCCGGTCGTGGGCCGGAGTCGCATTAGCCTTTGCCATTGCGGGTGCAGCCGCGCTGATGCTCGTCGTCGCGATTGATGGGTACGCAACGAACGCAGTAGCGGACGAATGGGCCGCGACCGGAGGAAGCGAGGCGAGCCTCGCGGCGGCACGGGCCGTGAGTGCCATTGGAGTGGCGCTGTTCACCGCCATGATCGCTCTGACGTTCGGACTCACGCCCATCCTGTTCGGTGTGACGATTCTGGCCGGCGCCGAGTACTCGCGTGGGCTGGGCTGGCTTGCCATTTTCTCGGGGGTCGTCGGCCTGGTAACTGCGACCATTCAGTATTTCGGAGGTCTCACAAATCTCACGCTGAATGTCCTTTTCCCCATCTCCTCCATTGGGCTGACCATCTGGTTGTTTGTGATGGGTTGGCGCCTCTATCAGCGAACCGGCACGGAGGAACTGATGGCTCCGGTGGAGGTGGCCGTCCGTTCCTAGGCTCGAGGAACCGACGCGTCTCATCCGGGTCTAGATTTTCGAACATGCGATTGGAAGTCAGACTCGTCGCCTTACTGATGCCATTTGCGCTAATGGGGCCGGCTTGCGACGACGCGGTCGATCCGATTGGCGTTCCATCTCCGGCCGCAACCCTGAGTGAGCTTCCCTCGCCCTCGGCCTTGCCGACTCCGACTCCTACGGTGACGAATGCAGCAATTAATTGCTCCGCGGCAGACCTCGACTCAGAGCTTGGCGATCAGGAAGGTCTGCCCCCGGCGGTGGCGGACGTACGACTCGAGATTGCGCGGCTTGCGGTCGCGTGCGACTACGACGGCTTGGAGACCCTGGCACTCGACGGACGCGACTTCTTTAGCTTCTCCTTCGGCGCGGACGAATCGCCGGGTCGCTACTGGAGACGGGACGACCGTCGCTACGAGACGCTGGCCACGCTCGTGAGGCTCTTCGAGCTTCCATATGTGACGTCGGATTTCCAGGAGTCGCCCGACGAACCGACGATCGTGGTCTATAGCTGGCCGTCTGCGAATGGACCGAACCCGACCGAAGAGGACTGGCAACAACTGATCGACGCAGGTCTCTATACCGAGAACGAGGTCGAGCAGATGAAGGACTTTGGCGGCTACATCGGATATCGCATCGGCATCTTGGAAGACGGCGACTGGATCTATTTCATCGCCGGCGATTAACCACCCATGCCCATTTCTCCGGATGTTTCCTGGCAGCCCTCGCTGTTCGAGAGCGCCATTGAGCCGGCTATCGACGAGTCCTTTGCAGCCCTGAAGCACGTCCAGCTCGACCCGACCTCGTGGGTCCAGCACGTTCCGGGTTGGCTACAGGGATCGGAGCAGCTCTTCGCGGAGCTGCTCGATACGCGCGACTGGGGGCAGCGCACGCGACGTATCTACGACGAAAAGCACCTCGAGCCCCGACTCACGTCGTCGTGGCGGCTCAGCTCGGGCGAGCCACTGCAGCCGCCGATCCTCGAGCAAGTGCGCGGGGTTCTGTCAGACAGGTACGACATCGAATTCGACTCGGTGGGCTTCAATCTTTATCGGACCGGCCAGGACAGCGTGGCGTGGCACGGCGACCACATCCCAAAGTCGGTCGTGGATCCTTTGGTTGCCATCCTTTCGGTGGGAGAACCGCGCAAATTCCTGCTCCGTCCCAAACTCGGCGGGCCCTCCAAGAGCTTTTTCCTCGGACGAGGCGATCTGCTCGTAACGGGGGGCGCATGTCAGCGCGCGTGGCAGCACGCCGTTCCAAAGGTCGCTAAGGCCGGGCCGCGCATCAGCATCACGTACCGCCACGGCATGGAGAAGTACGACTAGAACCGCGTTAGGCATCGGTAGCGGATTGCGGGGGCCAGACGGCCAGTTCTGCATTGGATAAGGAGCCGCTGGCTTTCGCCTCGACCTTGGCCTCAAGAGCTTCGATGACCTCGGCCGCAAAATCCACGCCCGTGAATTCAGAGGCGCTACCTAGACCACCTGGTGAGAACACGTTTACTTCCATCAGTTTTGAGCCGGCGAGGTCCAGCCCGACGAGGAACATCCCGTCTTGTACGAGCCGGTCCCCTACCGCCTCCGCGATGTGAAGGACTTCGTCGTCTATTTCGGCCGGCTCGGATCGGCCCCCGGCCGACATGTTGCTGCGAAAGTCCTCGCTTTCGCTGATCCGCCGAAACGCCGCGACTGCGGATCCCGAGCGGAGTGGGCGTCCGTTCATCATGAATAACCGCAGATCTCCCTCCGACGCCTGGGGGAGGTATTCCTGAGCTACGACGTAACCGTCCCTCGCCACGGCTTCGATCATCTGGTTGAGATTGGCGTGGTCCTCGCGTCGCACCAGAAATACGGCTTGTCCTCCCGACCCCTGAAGGGGCTTGAGGACGGCATCGCCGTGGCTCGTCACGAACTCCTTGATCGCGTCGGTATTGCGGCTGACGAGCGTTGCCGGCCTCACTTCCTGTGGGAAGCGTTGGAGGTAGAGCTTGTTCAAGGCCTTCGAGAGACCCATCGGATCGTTCACCACCAACACCCCACGTGAAACGAGCAGCTCCCCGAAGATGATCCCGAGCGTCTGCGCCCAGGGCCGATCCGAGACGTCGCGCAGTGGATCGTTTCGAAGCATCAAGACATCGAGACGATCCAAATCTGCCTGTTCGGCCTCTACGTTGCGCGCCCGCTCCAAGAAATCGTTGAGATCCGATCCGTGGGAATCGAGGCGCCGCGCGATGGCTGTAACCCGGTCGTCTTCCTCATAGGCCAGGTCCCCGATACCGATGTAGGTGACCTCGTGACCGCGCTCGATCGCGGCCCGAGCCAAGCGGGTCGTCGTATAGCGCGGGTCCTCCGACTGGAGATCGTCTATGAGAAAAGCGACACGCATCTAACGGTCCGGATCGGCCAGATCCGTCAGAGCGATCCCCGATTGCACGCGGCGAACTCGTTCCGCCGCCCCCTCGAGATCCATCCAACGGGGCCGCAGCTGGGCGGATTTGAGGATCCTCTTCTCCAAGAGCTCTTCGACGAATGGAACTTGAGGCAGGCCGATCTTGCCCACGAACAGCGATTCGAGGGTTCCTCCCGCGTGCACGTAGTTGACGACCTCGCCCAGTCCTCGCAAGTAGATCGCGTCCTTGGTGTAACCACCGCTGCGAAAGACGCGCATCGTGACGCTCCAAGCCGTCTGAGGTCGGAAGCCGCGCTCCGCGTGCAGTTCAGCAAACACTTGTGCGAAAGTGGCGCCATCCAGGAGCCGTCGTACGGCGACGACGCGAGCCGCCAGAACGCGGAGCCGGGCGCGATCGAGGCCTCCGGACACGTACTCAGCGAAGACGGCCAGGCCCTCCTGGGTTTCCTCGTAGCCCGGCAGACCGATCGCAAACAAGCCGAAGGGTTGCAGCTTGCCGTTGACCGTCGTTACGACATGGGTCCCGACCTCATGCTGGATAAGGGCTTGAGCTCGCGCACGTGCAATCTTCAGCCGGCGGCTGACCAGCAGCGCGTCGTGGGCCACCATCAGTCCCGGCACGTCATCTCTGACCTCGACGGTCAGGCTTAGCCCGGGAAGTCGCTCTCGGTACCGGTCGATTTCGGTTCGCGCGAGATCACAGAACTCCTCCGGCTCGATCAGGTCCCGAACCTCTTGCGGCGGAACGTCCGACAACAGCTTCTCGGCATCCGTCAACAGCGTGTCCTCGACATCCCCGAACAGAGCCAGGCTCCCGTACAAGAACCGCGGCGTGCCTCTGTCTGCCAATAGCGTGATCGAGCGGTCGAGTTCGAGGCGTTTCTCGCGCAGTAACTCTCCCAGCGTCGGATCCTCAACATCCTCGACCGGGAGGACGTAAAGCCTGCGCTTGAGCTCATCGGGATCGAAGCCGAGCGGTCGATAGTCGAACTGCGGCTCGTCGCGATAGCCCCCGTCCGAGAAGTTAGCCCATGCCTCTTCGGGATTAGCCGGGCTGACATTCAGGAGTAGGTCGAGGCGCTCACCGATCGCGACCAGCTGACGATCGACTTCGAGAGCGACTTTCATTCGGCGACTGCTTTGAGCTCAGCCAGGATCCCCGCGAGGCTTCCCTCGAACGCCGCCACCAGGACGTCGAGCTTTGGCTCGTCGAGCTCCCCCGTCCATTCATCCATGAAAATCTTCTTGAATTCGATAGCAAGGCTGCAGTTGGAATCCGGAAACATTTGCTGCACCCACTGAATCAGGTGACCTCCGGTGAAGCGAACGTTCGTCCGGGCATCCAGTCCTCCGCTCAGTTCCGAGACCTCGGTCATGAATCGATCGACGAGCGGTCCCCACCGATCGAGGTCGAGATCGCTCGTCCCCACATTCACATCGGGGTTGGCCGCGCCGTCGCCGGCCCGCGCCTCCGCTCCATCCCGACGATGGTTGTAGCTGTGCATGTCGAGGACGACAAACGCCCCGTGACGCGTTCGCAGCTCATTGAGGACGCGCTGGAACTCGACATAGAAGTCGTCGTAGAGACGCAGGGATTCCTGAAGTAGGGATTCGTCCGGTGGTCGCGCCCACACAGTCAAGCCCCACGCATCACTCGGTTCGAGATAGACGGCCTTATCGCGCGGACGGTTCAGGTCGACCTCGAAGCGCGAGCGGCGAGCGATGAAGCGGTTGGGCACCACCTGGGCGAAGCGCTCGGTGAACGGATCCTCCTCGCGTAAACGGTCG
>DATADF010000309.1:0-4530 GCA_036258695.1 Actinomycetota bacterium | reverse complement strand
GTACGAAGCCCGACCGCTGCCCGCACCAGGTCGCGCCCGAGGTCGAGGCCCGCATCGTCGAGCTGCGACGGTCACACCCGGGCTGGGGCCCGCGCACGATCCTCAGCAAGCTGCGGCGAGAGCTCGAGCAGCCACCGTCTCGCTCGGCCATCTATCGCTGCCTCGTGCGACACCGGCTGATCTCACCCAAGCCACGCCGGCGCCGCCGCGACGACTACAAACGCTGGGAGAGGGCGCGCTCGATGGAGCTGTGGCAGGTCGACGTCATGGGAGCGGTTCTCGCCGACGGCACAGGCGTCTCCGTCGTCACCGGGATCGACGACCACTCTCGCTTCTGCGTGATGACGAAGGTCGTGGCGAGAGCGACGGCTCGTCCGGTCTGCGAGGCACTGCTGGAGGCGCTCAACCGTCACGGGGTCCCCGAGCAGATCCTCACCGACAACGGCAAGGTCTTCACCGGAAGACTCGGCAACAGGCCCGCCACCGTGCTGTTCGATCGCATCTGTCTCAACAACGGGATCCGCCACCTGCTGACAGCGCCCTACTCACCGACGACGACCGGCAAGATCGAGCGCCTGCACAAGACGATGCGAAAGGAATTCTTCTTGGACCAGGGCTTCGACACGATCGAGGACATGCAGGCCGCCCTCGACGTCTGGGTCGTCGGCTACAACAACCAGCGGGAGCACCAGAGCCTCGGCGACGTGCCGCCGATCAGGCGCTTCGAGCTCGCCTCGCCGGTGTCGCTCGAGGTCGTCGACGGCGACGTCGAAGCCGACGAGGAGCCGGTGCCCGCAAAGAAGGTCGTGGGACGCCGCGTGGACCGCGCCGGTCGCATCAGCATCCTCAAGCACCGCTACCATGTGGGCCGGCACCTTGCCGGTGAGGCAGTGTCGATCGAGTCCGCCGACGGGCTGCTGCACATCTCCCACAACGGCGTCGTAGTCGGCACGCACGCCCGCCGCCACCTGGTCGACGACGACGACAAGATGGACCGTCGACCCAAGCATGCGCGTCGTCCGGCTGAGCCCACCAAGGGCTCAGAGGTGTTGCGGACCGTCGACAAGCACGGGGCGGTGAGCTTCGCCGGCACCGGCTATCGCGTCGGCAACCGCCACCGCGGCGAAACCGTCGGCGTCCGCGTCGTCGGTGACACCGTCCAGATCACCCTTGACGGCACCCTTCTGCGGACCCATCGTGCTCGGCACGACAAGACCAAGGAGTTCGGAGCGTTGGCCCAGCCCCGCGGCAAACCGAGAAAGGCTCGTGCCAATGGGACATAGCTACCGAAGCCAGAATGGGACACGGGTGGTGAGACTGCACAGTCCACATCCGAAACGGCTTTCTTGCGCATCTCGTCGAGATTCGCGGCGAGTTGACGTCCGAGACCCGGCATCAGATGTCCGTAACGGTCGAGCGTCGTCGTGATCGTGGAGTGGCCGAGCCGTGCCTGGATCTCCTTCGGGTGGGCGCCTTGCTCGATGAGGAGCGATGCGCACGTGTGCCTCAAGTCATGGAACCTCAGGTTTGGGTCGAGACCGGAGTTCTTGACCGCAGGTCTCCAGACGCGCGCTGCCGGAAGTTGGAGCGTCGGATCGGGCTGCCGTTCTTCGTGCAGAACACGAACTCCGATTCGGGCGCGTTCTTGAGATGAGCGCCCAGGAGATCGACGAGGAAGGCCGGGATGTCGAGGGTCCGGCGGCGCTGGTCTTGGTCTCCTCGACGTATCTGACACCGCCGGGGACCTCTTCGAGTGCCCCAACGATGCGAACCTCACGCTTCAGAAGGTTCAGATGCTGGCGCTTGAGCCCGACGAGCTCGCCCCACCGGGCGCCAAGATAGGCCGCGCTCATGACCAGGACTCGGAAGTTGGAATCGGTCGCGGCAACGAGCTGCTCGACCTGGGAGGCCGTGAGGTAACGCTGCTCCGTCTTCGGGACTCGGGGGAGGGTGACCCTGCGACAGGGTGACTCGACGATGAGGCGCGCGTCGGCAGCTTCGTTCATGACGCCTCGGAGGATCCGGTAGCACTCCTTGATCGTGCTCGGATGCAGTCCCTTCGTGAGCAGGTCCCGGACCCACGACTGGACGAGGAGCTTGTCGATCTTGGCAAGCGCGATGTCACCGAACGTCGGCATCACGTGGTTACGCAGATAGCTCTCGTCCCGAGTCCACGAAGAGGCTCGCAGGTTGATCTTGGTCTGTAACCACTCGTTCGCCCAGTCGGAGAAAAGCAACTTGCCAAGCTGCGGATCGACGTAGGTGCCGCGCTGCATCTCGACCTCGACGCGGTTGGCGAACTGCTTGGCATCGGTCTTGCGCTTGAAGGACTTCGTCCGCTGCCTACCGGCGGGGTCACGCCATCGCACCTGATAACCGCTGTGCCATTGCCTGATCGATGCCATCGCTTCTCCTAACTACGTCCGGCTGCCCACTTTCGTCAAACCGTGCTCACTCCTCCCAGGGAGGAACCCACGTCTCGTCCACTTCGGTCTCGGAGGGTGGCTCCTGTGGGACCTGGCGAGTTGCCCTCCGCTGCTCCACGCGTCCATCCCTTCCGATCTCCTTCTGGACGAGATGCCCGAGGTACGCGGCCACCGATCGCTTCTTGCGGATGGCCAAAGCACGCCATTGCTCCTCAGGGATGCTCACGCGGGCCATGTGCTGGTCGTAGGGAAGCGAGCTCATCGAGCCCGCCTTTGGATGCGCTGCTGCTTCAGAGGCTTCGTCGTGCGCTGAGAAGCCCGTGCCTTGATCGCTGCAACGAGCGCGGCCGACGACTCCCGCTCGGGTTCGTTGCGATGCCGCTCGATCCACTCCTCGACGTCGTCGAGCTTGAACCGGAGATGACCGCCGAGCCGATAGTGAGGGATCGGATCATCGTGACCGCGCGCAGTGCGCCGATAGATGAACGACTTTGGGACACCCATGATGTCGGCGACTTGTTCGATGTTGAGGTAGCGCGACGAGAAGAAGAGTTGGAGTTGCTCCGGCTTCGCCGGCGAGTTGTGTCGTGCCACTGTTCCGCCTTGAAACGGGGAAGCTGATGAATCGAAGTTAGCGCGCGACTACGACATTTCCGGGTCTTTGTTGCAAATGAGTTTGTTGTCAACGATCACGCGACAACGCGATGTGTCGCGAAGGGGGCCTCTTTGGGGACACAAAAGAGTCACTAAAGCGGCCCCCTTTCCGTACTGAATTCAGTCCGGTTTCGGACTGGTTGATAGATGCCCGCGTATACGCGCACCGGAGGCAAGTGTGTGCTTCATCGATGAACCGACTTTCGCAAGACTTCTGAGGCGTACCGCAAGACTTCTGCAAGGTTCACGTAAGGCTTCTGGCGAAGCATTCGTGACTCGTATGCCACGGGGACTAGCCGTTTCATCGATCGTTCTCAGCTCTCGGCTCGACTTCGAGGGTCACGATGATCGGTGGAGAGATGTCAGTGGGGAGAGGATGATCCTCGAAATAGAGACCGAGGGCCTGTGTGAGATTGGTCCGAGCCTCTTCGATCGATCGCCCCTGACTCACCACCTCTACTTCGAGACATCGAGCTACGTACCAATTGCCTTCCCGACTGATAGCCGCAGTGAAGTGCACCTCACATCCCTCCTGCCGCTCCTGTTCTCGGCGCCTGAATTGAAGTTATCCACGCGAGCACAGACTTGCACCCTCGGGTGCCTGTAAACGTGTATACGTTGGCAAGGACCGGTCGAGAGCTACCCAGGAGAGCAGGCTGCAAGGCGAGACTTGGTTCGGCTACGGCTTTCGGACCTGTCACAGGGCGACGAGAGAATGCCAGGATGAAAAGAGTGGAGAACTGACTTGGAAGTCCCGGACATCGTTCGTGATTTGGTCGAGCGGTTCGAGCGAAATCGAGCCTCTTACGAGAGTCCGCATTACAACGAGACCCAGGTTCGCCGCGAATTCGTTGATCCGTTCTTCAAGGCCCTCGGATGGGATGTGGATAACGAGGCGGGTTATGCCGAGCCGTATAAGGATGTGGTTCACGAAGATTCCTTGAAGATCTCAGGCGCAGCGAAGGCGCCTGATTACTCCTTCCGTATTGGAGGGACGCGGAAGTTCTTCGTCGAAACGAAGAAGCCATCTGTCAATCTGAAGAAAGATCCCGCGCCGGCCTATCAATTGCGCCGCTACGCCTGGTCCGCGAAGTTGCCCCTTGGCGTTCTTACAGATTTCGCAGAATTCGTCGTTTACGATTGCAGGCCTGAACCCTCACCGACTGACAAATCGTCAGCGGCCCGCGTCATGTACATCACCTTCGATGAGTACATCTCAAGATGGGATGAGATAGCTAGTGTCTTCTCACGAGACTCGGTGCTTAAGGGTTCCTTTGACGAGTACTCCGATACCACCAAACGCAAGAGAGGAACCGCTGAAGTCGATACGGCGTTCCTCGAAGAGATCGAGGAGTGGCGGAAGATGCTTGCCGCCAACGTCGCCCTTAGAAATCCTGATCTAAGTCAGGCCGATCTGAACTGGGTTGTTCAGCAAACAATCGACCGAATC
>DATADF010000308.1:0-1580 GCA_036258695.1 Actinomycetota bacterium | reverse complement strand
GGCCGAAGCCGCGGGCCTGAGTGTCACCTTCATGGCGAAGTTTGCCTCCGAGCACGCCGGATCGAGCTGCCACATTCATTTGAGCCTGTGGCACGACGGCGAAAACGCGTTTGCAGGCGACCAGCAGATCGGCGACATCGCCTGCTCGGAAACGTTCCGCTGGTTTCTCGGCGGCTGGATGCAGCACGTGCCCGACGTAATGGTGTTTTACGCGCCGACGATCAATTCGTACAAGCGCTATGTTGATTCGTCGTGGGCGCCAACGCGCCTCGCATGGAGCTACGACAATCGCACCGCCGGGTTCAGAGTCGTCGGGAAAGGTCCGACCCTGCGCATTGAATGCCGCATTCCCGGTGCCGACTGTAATCCGTATTCGCCTTTGCCGCATCGCTCGCCTCCGGGCTCGACGGCATCGAGAACCGCATCGAGCCGCCGGATCATTTCAGCGGCGACGTCTACGCTGCGCGCAACCTGCCGCGCGTGCCGGATACGCTGGCGGCAGCGACGGAGCGGTTTGCAGCGAGCGATTTCGCGAAGCGCGCGTTCGGCGACGGCGTCGTCGAGCACTACCTCCACTTCTTCAGAAGCGAGCAGAACGCATACAACTTCGCGGTGACGGACTGGGAGCGGAAGCGCTATTTCGAGCGGATATGAGGCTCAAGGATAAAGTGGCGTTGATCACCGGGGCCGGGAGCGGGATCGGCCGGGAATCGGCGTTCGTCTTCGCGCGGGAAGGCGCGGCCGTCGTCGTGGTGGACGTAAGCGACGCCGCGGGGCAGGAAACGGTCGCAACGGTGGAAAAGGACGGCGGGCGCGCGGCGTACTGCCGGGCCGACGTGTCCAAAGCGGGCGACTGCGAAGAGATGATCGCGTTTGCGGAGAAGGAATTCGGCAGGCTCGACGTGCTCTTCAACAACGCCGGCATCATGCACGGGCAGGACGACGACGCAGTCAAGACTGAGGAGTCCATCTGGGATCTCACGATGGACATCAACGCGAAAGGCGTCTTCTTCGGCTGCAAGTTCGGCATCCCGGCGCTGCGGCGCGCGGGTGGTGGCTCAATCATCAACACGGCGTCGTTCGTCGCGCTGCTGGGCGCGGCGACGCCGCAGGTCGCCTACACCGCGAGCAAAGGCGCGGTGCTGGCGCTGACACGCGAGCTTGCGGTGGTGCACGCGCGCGAAAACATCCGCGTGAACGCGCTGTGTCCGGGGCCGCTGCGCACGAAGCTCCTGATGGATCTTCTGGACACGGAAGAAAAGAAGCGCAGGCGCCTGGTACACATTCCGATGGGCCGCTTCGGCGAAGCGAAGGAGATCGCGTACGCAGCGCTCTACCTCGCTTCCGACGAGTCCGCCTACGTCACCGGCACGGAATTTCTCGTCGACGGCGGTCTTACAGCCGCATACGTCACGCCCGAATGACTGCCCGCATGTCGCGTACGGTTAGTCCGATCGACGGCTCGGTTTATCGCGGCCGAAGTCGTTTCACCTGAGGTTAACGTTGTAATGGTCTCCTCCCCTCTCCCCGCTTGCGCCGGGCGAGCAAAACAAACGTTCCCTGTCCGTGGCGCAGCCTCG
>DATADF010000307.1:0-2745 GCA_036258695.1 Actinomycetota bacterium | reverse complement strand
CGTCGAGAAAGCCGAAGGAGACCGGGAAGGCCTCCAGCATCAAGACGCAGCACTCAAAGAACTCACGCTTCCTGCCGTGGTATTCTTTCATCTTGTCCCAGGCCGGCAGGCAACCGTAGATGTTCTTCATGCAAGCAGTGTAGAAGCACTGCCAGTGGGTTTTGTTCTTGGCGAACGAGATGCGGTAATCAGCGTCTCGCCAGGTGGGGCCGACGGGGTGGCGGCCCAGCACCCCACCATAGTCGTGTTCGCTGCCGGCGGACTCCGCCGATAGATCCACGATCCGGTATCCGTCCTCGGAGTAGCCGACCATCTCCGCCACGGAACGCACGTCGCGACCCTCATACGAGTAATCGTAGACGTTGCGTGTTTCGACCACGGTCAGCTCGCGGTAGCCCTCCTTGCGGAGTCGGGCGAAAAGATGCTCGACGAGTTCGGGATCGGTATAGACGGGCGAGTCCGTCTGCCGCTCCGCGGCCGTCATGATGTTCGGCTTGAGCGTGATCCGGAACCGGTCCCGCTGCTTGCCCGACCGCTCTCGAGTCGTCTCCAGGTGGTCGAGAAACCTGCTGGCTTCGATTGCCGCGTCGAGCGCCGCCCGCTTGTCGGGCCCAGTACACAGGTCGACGGCTACCGAGTCGGTGTACGGCGCGAAGGGCATCAAGGACTCCTCTCGGTTATCAGTCTGTCTATGCTGTGCTCGGCAAGCGCAGCGATCGTCTTCGACGGGTTGACGCCGAGGGCGGTGGGGACCACGGCGCCGTCTGCGACAAGAAGTCCCTCGTAGCCGTACACGCGACCGTATTGATCGACCACGCCGCTTGTTGGATCGTCGGCCATCGGGCAACCGCCGAGCGGATGGACGGTGATGAACTTCCCCAGCGGCCCGCCGTCCAGAGCGAAGAACGGCTCGGCCTCGGCGGCCGCAGCCACCTCCTCGGTTGCTCTTCGCATCTCATCGAAGAGTTGGCGGCTCGCCTCTTTGCTCCAAGTGATGTCGAATTGTCGCAGCAGCGGCGTGAGGCGCATGCGGCCATCGGCCGCGTCCTTGCCGATCATCAGGAAGACGAGCGCGTCGGTGATCGGGGAGCGGGTTTCGAGCTTGACGGTCCGCGGCGTGACGCTGCGGTCGCTGAGGCCAAAGCGCGCTGCCAGATTCTTTGCCCGCAGAAGCTGGCGTCGCCAGCCCACGAGCGCGTTGAGGCCACGGACGATCTCCAGCAATCCCGAAAAGTTCTCGGGCAGACCGCCATCGGCCAGCATGAAGCGGCGGTCTTGCCAATAGTCGAGCGCGCTGGTCATCACGGGGCCGATATGGGTGTCCGCACCGAGGACGTCGGGCGCCTTGGGGTCAAAGGCCGCGCCCAAGGCATCACCGTTTCCGGAGAAGCGCGTGCCAAGCGCAGGCGATAGTCGTGGCAGGCGCCGCCGGTTCTTCAGCAGCAGGCGTGTCGAGCCCAGACAACCGGCGGAAAGCACGACGACCGGCGCCTCTACCGTTCCCTTAACCCGGTACTGGAGGTCGCGGAAACCGACGCGCCAGCGTCCGGCCCGGTCGGCGGGCGGTTCGATACGCAGCACCTCATGAAGAGGGAAGACCTCCGTCCCGTGCTGCTCTGCCCGGGCGAGATAGGTCAGGTCGATCGTGTTCTTGGCGTGCCGGGGGCAGCCGAGGTCGCAGCGGGCAAGATTCGTGCAGCCCTGCTGCGGCGCACCCCCGAAGGGGTTGATCCGATCCTCGCCGAAGTGGACGGCCAGAGGTAGGCGGGCAGCTTCACGTCCGGCCCGCTTTCCGGCGGCGGCAAACGCCCTGATCTTGTTCAGCGGAGGGTCGGCCGGCACCGGCCGAGGATCGAGCGCCTCCTCCACGCGGTCGTAGAAAGGATCGAGGCTCCGGCGGTCGATCGCTGCTGGCCAGCCGTCGTCGAAGGTCTCTGGGTGGGCGCGAAGCTGAATGTTCGCGTAGACGAGCGAACCACCCCCGACGCCGGCCGCGCTAACCACCGTCACGTCGCGGAAGAGGCGCAGATCGAATAGGCCACCCGGGTTGACGGAGTGGTGCCAAAAAGCGCGGGGGGCCTGGTCCGGGCGGTCGGGGAAATCGCCACGGCCGAAACGTCGCCCACGTTCGAGTACGCACACGCGCCAGCCCGCCTCGGCCAGCCGACAGGCGCTCACACCGCCCCCAAAACCGGACCCGACGACGATTGCATCGTAGGTCCTTTCCACGCGCTCAGTTTAATTGTGGTGAGGGCTCGCTACAAGCGAGGAGGCATGCGAGCTCAAGCAGCACATCTACTTCCACTGGAGGGAACCTGACATGCCGCCGGTCCCTACATAAAGCAGACTTATAGGGTCTGGCTAGTACCAAGTAACTGTATGCTCCTTTCCAGGCGCTCCCGGAGAACGAGTAAGATGCGCGGTACTAGTGCCCTATCTCAAGCGCGCAGCCAAGCGTGGATGCTTAGAGGTAATCGAAACCATGACCGGCTGCAGGTTGTCTGTTGCGCTTCGTTAGGCAGCGTAAGCTGCAGCCGTCAGCAATCAACACCTGGCGAACACATTTCTGAGTGAGGCTTCCGCTAGGTATCGTGGCCTTGGCTGCTCTTCATCATTCGGCCAGCGTACGAGGCGGATTTCTCCTCTGTCGATCTCTATTCCTGTAATATCGCCATCCGCAAAGCAGCAGCAACCCGTATTGAAGTAACACGGCTTCGTCATGGGTGTAATTCCTTCCAAGCCTCC